>CAMYXQ010000001.1 GCA_947303105.1 uncultured Caryophanales bacterium
TTGGACTCAAAAGCCGAAGGAACCGTCGTCTCGGCGAGCAAAATAGCGGGAATTGTGGCGGAACATTACGGTTTTACCAAAGACATTTTGTTTGGCAAGAGCCGCGTCGCGCAAATCGCCGTTGCCAGGCACATCGCCATGTACCTTTGCCGCGAGATCCTTGGTATGCCATATAAGAAAATCGGCGAAACTTTCGGCGGCAGAGATCACGCGACCGTCATGAATGGTGTACAAAATGTGGAAAAGTCCTTGGCGGAAAACCCACTCGAGGCCAAGGTGGTCGGAGACCTCAAATCCGAAATTGAAGAAAAATTGAAAAAACAACCTATCTAAAAGATAGGTGTTTGTGTTAAGATAATCGGTGTGGTCGCGGGGTTCCGCGGAGTTATCAACATATCCACCGCCCCTTATCATTATTATTAATTAAAAAAGAGAAAAGAAAGAAGGGTAATGTATGCGCTTCACCATCAACACAGAATTGTTTGTTAAGGGTCTGTCTATCGCCGGTCGTGCGGTTGCCGCCAAGTCCGCCAATCCGATTCTTTTGTCCGTCAAACTGGAGGTTTCCGGAAAGGGCCTTTCGATCACCGGCACCAATAGCGAGATCTCGATTTCGACGACGATTCCGAACACCGTTGATGGCCGCGAAGTTCTCAGAAACACCTCTTTGGGCACCGCCTTGATCCAAGCGCGACTCCTTACCGACGTCATCCGCCGCATCGACAGCGCCGAGGTCACCGTTGAGATCATCGATGGCACCATCGCCAAGATCGATGACGGAAAGAGCTCCTTCAAACTCTTCTGCATGGGTGGCGACGAATACCCCGATATCGACTTCGCCCTCGAAGGCCGCTCCTTCACGATTCCGGCGACCGTTCTTTCCGAAATCGTTGACCAAACCGCGTTTGCCGCTTTGTCAAAGGATGGGAAACCCATCCTTACCACCATCAACCTCAAGGGCGACGGTGAACACCTGGTTGCCACCGCAACCGACTCGGCCCGTCTTTCCAAGAAGGTGATCGAGACCGATGCCGGCGCCAACATCTCTTGCAACGTCCCGGCGAAAGTCCTTGCCGAGATCGTCAAACTTCCGGATCCCAGAGACTCCGTCGAGATCTCTGTCGATGCCGATCGCGCCGTGTTTGTTTTCGGCAACACCGTCGTCGCCTGCCGTTTGATCCCGGGCGACTACCCCGTTTCCGCAAACATCATCCCCACCGCCTTCAGCTACTTCCTCGAGGTCAATTCGCACGAAATCCTTTCCGCGATCGAAAGGCTTTCCGTTTTGTCCGTCGGCGTTGCCCCGGTCGTTAAGCTCTCGATGTCCGAAAAAGGCGTTGAGGTGTCCAGCGGCTATTCGCAAACCGGTTCGGGCGTCGAGCGCATCAACACCTTCCAGTACGAGGGCGAGCGCCTTGACATCGCCTTCAACAGCACCTTCGTCTACGAGGCTATCCGCGCCCTCGGCGGAGAGGATGTCAGCTTCTCCTTTATCGGCGAAATGAAACCCTTCGTTATCCGCAACCCGAACGATGAAAGCGCCGTTGAGCTCATCACCCCGATGAGGACCCGCTAAAAAACGCTCAAAAACCGCTCTAGGAACGCAAAAAAGCGTTCCTTTTTTTACTACATAGTAGTAAAATCATCTTGGGGCCCTTTCGCCCGTCTTTGACTATGAAAAACGAATTTGCCATCACAACCGAATTCATCACCCTCGGACAGCTGCTCAAGTTGGCCGACGTTATCGGAAACGGCGGTGAGGCAAAAACCTTCCTGGCAACCCACGAAGTCATCGTCAACGGCGAACCCGACAACCGGCGCGGCCGCAAACTCCGGCCGGGCGACCGGGTCGAGATCCCCGCTCTCCACAAGGAGCTCGTCGTCCGATGATCCTCGAGTCGCTGCGCCTGTCCAATTGGCGGAATTACGAAGCGACCACCGTTTCTCCCGGGCCGAAAACCAACCTCGTCGTTGGGGTCAATGGCGCAGGAAAAACCAACTTGGCCGAAGCGATCTATTATCTATCGATCGCGCGGAGCTGGAGGGGATCCGACGACAAACGCCTCATAAGGGATGGCGCGCCGTCGTGCTATGTCGAGGGGGTGTTCCGCAAGGGCGGACGAACCCGCAAGGTCGGCATCGAGATATCGGCGGCCGGCAAAAAGGTCCTCATCGACGATAAGCCCATTCGGCGAACCACCGATTTGGCGGCGGTCGCCAACGTCCTGGCCTTCTCGCCAACGGACGTCCCGCTGTTCTCCGGCCCACCAGCCGACAGAAGGGCGTTCTTGGACCTCGCGATCGGAAGAGAAAACCCCACCCACCTTAAGGAACTGAGCCGAGTCGCCCAAATCCTTAAGGAAAGGAACGCCGCTCTTAAATCGGAGTTCCGAAACGATGGGTATGTCGAAGTCCTGACCAACGAGCTCATCGCCGCGGAAAAACCCGTCGTGCTACGCCGACAAGCGTACGTTGGGCGCTTAATCCCGGCCGTGCGCCGCGTGGCCGATAAGATCTTCGGCCGCGAAAGACCCGTCGACATCATCTACCAACCCTTCCTCGACCCCGGAAACGGCTACGAGGAAGCGGCGAAAGCCCTCTATCGCGACACGCTTGAGGGCGATTACGCCCGCGGAACCACCGCGCAAGGCGTTCACAAAGAAGACTTCTGCGTTATGCTTGACGGCCTAGACGTCGGCGGCCGCGGAAGCCAAGGCGAAAACCGGATATTATCCCTCGCCTTGCATCTCGCCCCATTCTTCCTCATCGAAGACGAGGCGGACAAACCGATTGTCGTGCTCGATGATGTATATAGCGAACTCGACGAACAACACGCGGAGGGCCTGACCACAATCCTTGAAGAACTCGGTCAGGCATTCATCACCGCGACAAACAAAACCATCAGCGGCGCCTCGATTATCGAGGTGGCCGATCACAAAGCCATTAGGAGGGAATGATATGGCAGAAGAAAAGATCACCGAAGAACTTCTCCAAGCCGCGAAGGAAAGCGGGGTTACGAGAGCCTCTTTGGAAGAAGAAGACAAGTTCCAGTACAACAACCTGAAACTTGGCGACGATCAAAAGATCGAAAAAGCGGACGCGGAATACACCGCGGAAAACATCCAGGTTTTGGAAGGCCTTGAGGCCGTCCGTAAGAGACCCGGTATGTACATCGGCACCACCGCGGGCCCCGGTTTGCACCACCTGGTTTGGGAAATCGTCGACAACTCGATCGACGAGGCGTTAGCCGGCTACTGCACCCACATCGAAGTGGTCATCAACCCCGACAACAGCATCACCGTTTCCGACGACGGTCGCGGTATCCCCGTCGACACCGTCAAGAAATCTGGCCTTTCGGGCGTTGAAACCGCGTACACAATCCTGCACGCGGGCGGCAAATTCGGCGAAGGCGGCGGTTATAAAGTCTCCGGCGGTTTGCATGGCGTTGGCGCCTCGGTCGTAAACGCGTTGTCCAAACGTTGCGAAGTCACCGTTAAGAAAGACGGCGGCGTCTATCGTTGCCTCTTTGAGAATGGCGGCAAAATCAAGAAACACCTCACCAAGATCGCTTCTTGCCCGGTCGATGAGCACGGAACCTCCGTTACTTTCTTGCCGGACCCCGACATTTTCACCGAAACCACCACTTACAATTACGAAACGATCAAGAACCACCTTCGCCAGATGGCCTTCTTGAATGGCGGCGTCAAAATTTCCCTCACCGACACCCGTCCCGAGACCCCGGTTGGAGAGACCTTCCTCTTCAATGGCGGTATCCGCGAATACGTTTCGTTCATCAACAGCCACAAACTTCCGATAAATAACGAAGTTATTTACTGCTCCGGCGCCGAAGAAGTTACCCTCTTAAGCGGCGCTCGCGAGAAGATTTACGCCGAAGTTTCGATGCAATGGGCCGACTCCTACAGCACCGACGGCGTTTACAGTTTCTGCAACAACATTTCCACCAAAGAGGGCGGCACTCACGTCGAAGGTTTCAACCTCGCGCTGAACCGCATAATCAACGATTATGCGAGGTCCTTCAAATTCCTTGATGAGAAGGATGCGAACTTCACCACCGATGACTGCCGCGAAGGTTTGACCTGCGTTATCTCGGTCAAGCACCCAAACCCCCAATATGAGGGACAAACGAAGACAAAACTCGGAAATTCCGAGGTTCGTAAGATCGTCAGCACCATCGTTGGTGCCCAATTCAAAGAATATTTGCTTGAGCATCCGGGCGAAGCGAAGCTCATCATGGAGAAGATCAAAGTCGCCAGCAAGAGCCGCATCGCCGCGCAGGTTGCTCGCGAAAAGACCAGAAAGTCGCCGCTTGAAATCACGACGCTTCCTGGCAAATTGGCCGACTGCTCCAGCAAGGACCCCGAAAAGTGCGAACTTTACATCGTTGAGGGTAACTCCGCTGGCGGCTCCGCCAAAACCGGCAGAGACCGCGAAACCCAAGCGATCCTTCCGCTTCGCGGAAAAATCTTGAATGTCGAAAAAGCGCGCGAAGAGAGAATCTTCAAGAACGCCGAAATCGGCAACATGATCACCGCGATCGGCGGCGGCATCCGCGAGAACTTCGATGTCAGCAAAATCCGTTATCACAAAATCGTCATCATGACCGATGCTGACGTTGATGGTGACCACATCCGCATCTTGCTGCTCACCTTCTTCTATCGCTTCATGAGACCGCTTGTTGACCAAGGCTATATCTATATCGCCCAACCGCCGCTCTATAAGATCGAGTGGAAAGGCCAACCGTATTACGCCTATAACGACGCCCAACTTGAACAGTTGAAGAAACAGCTCCAACTCAAGCCGGGCTACCCGTTCCAGCGTTATAAAGGTCTTGGTGAAATGGACCCGCAACAACTTTGGGAAACCACCATGGATCCGAAGGTCCGCAAGATGATCCGCATCACCAACGAAGACGCAATTGCTGCCGAACAAGCATTCAGCGACTTGATGGGCGACGAAGTCGAACCACGCAAGGCGTTCATCTCTGAAAACGCGAAATTCGTGCAAAACCTTGATATTTAAGGAGGAAAGACAGTGGAAAACGAAGAAAAAAAGATCGAAGAAGTTGTTGAAAACGAAGACAACACCAACCTCGACGAACGTTATAACGACAAAGTCGACACCTCCGCTACGGCCGGCATCATCCCCGGGCTCACCGACCGCGATGTGACCTCGGAAGTCAAAACCGCCTTCCTCAGTTACTCGATGTCCGTCATCGTTTCGCGCGCCATCCCCGATGTCCGCGACGGTTTGAAGCCCGTTCAGCGCCGCATCATCTACGGCATGGACGAAGCCGGCATGCAGCCGAACAAACCCCACAAGAAATCCGCCCGTATCGTCGGTGACGTCATGGGTAAATATCACCCCCACGGCGATTCCGCCCTCTATTTGACTCTCGCCCGTATGGCGCAGCCGTTCTCCCTCCGTTATCCCTTGGTTGACGGCCACGGAAACTTCGGCTCCATCGATGGTGACGAACCCGCCGCCATGCGTTACACCGAAGCGAGAATGAATCGTCTCGCCGTCGAGATGGTCCGCGACATCGAGCAAGACGTTGTCGACTTTGTCGACAATTATGATGGTTCCGAAAAAGAGCCGGCCGTCTTGCCGTCCCGTTTCCCGAACCTCGTCGTCAATGGTTCCGAGGGCATCGCGGTTGGCATGGCCACCAACATGGCGCCGCACAACCTCACCGAAACGATCAACGCCACGATCGCTTTGGCCCGCAACCCCTCACTGACCCCATTGGAGATCATGCAGAATTACATGCCGGGCCCGGACTTCCCGAGCGGTGGCACGATTTTGGGCCGCAAAGGCATTCTTGATGCCTACACCACCGGCACCGGTTCGATCGCCATCCGTTCGAAATATCACATCGAAGAGATGGACAACGGCAAGAGCCGCATCATCGTCACCGAGATTCCTTACCAGGTCAACAAATCGGCGATGATCGAGAATATAGCGCAACTTGTGCGTGATAAAGAGATCGAAGGCATCACCGACATCCGCGACGAATCGAACAAAGAAGGCATCCGCGTTGTCATCGAAATCCGCCGCGATTGCATCCCCGAAGTCGTTGCCAACAACCTTCTTAAGAGGACGCAGCTCCAAATCAACTTTGGCATCATCAACCTCTGCTTGGTCGATGGCGCCCCGAAGATCCTCAACATCTGCGAGCTTCTCAATAACTACATCGACTTCCAGGTCTCTGTTTTAACCCGGCGCACCCAGTATCGTTTGAAGAGAGATTCCGACCGCGACCACATCGTCGTCGGCTTGATCTCCTGCCACGACAACATCGATGATGTCATCCACATCATCCGTTCGTCCAAAAACGACGAAGAGTCCGGCGCGAGACTTTACGAAGCCTTTGGCTTCGATGAGCCGCAGGTTCAGGCGATCCTCGCCATGACCCTCCGCCGCTTGCAAGGCCTTGAACAGGATAAACTCCAGGCCGAGCATGCCGCCCTCACCGCCGCCATCGCCGAATACAACCGCTTGCTTTCCGCCCGCGAGAACATCATCGACTTGCTCATCCAAGAGCTCGAAGAAACCCGTGATCGCTTCGGCGACAAGCGTCTTACCGAAATCAGCGACGAAGCCGCTTCCATCGACAACGAAGACCTTCTCCCGCAAGAAGACATCATCGTCGTCCTTACCAAGAACGGTTATATCAAGAGAATGTCCGACGACACCTTCCGCACCCAGAATCGCGGCGGCCGTGGCGTAAAAGGCATCACCACCGGCGGAAACGACATGGTTTCGCTCATCGTCCACACCAAAACCCACACCGACTTGCTCTTCTTCTCGAGCTTCGGCGCGGTCTATCGGATGAGGGGTTATCAAATCCCCGACGCTTCGCGCGACAGCAAAGGCATCCCGGCGATCAACCTTCTCAACCTCGACCAGGAAGAAAAGATCGTCAGCATCCTCGCTTGTGACGATTATCCCGCTGACAATTATCTCTTCTTCGTCACCGTCAATGGCGTCGTCAAGCGCGTCAGCCTTGACCAATTCGCCTTGATCCGTTCTAACGGCAAACGCGCCCTGTCGCTTCGCGACGGAGATGCGCTTCTCGCCGTAAAGAGAACCGATGGCAACTCCATCATCTCCCTTGCTTCCAGCAACGGAAAGGTTTGCTCGTTCAACGAAAACGAAGTCCGTGCGATGGGCCGTGATGCCGCCGGCGTCAAGGGTATGAACCTCGATGATGGCTCGCACCTCGTCGACGTGACCGGTTCGATGGACGGCCAGAAGATCCTCGTCCTCTCCGACAGGGGTTTGGGCAAGATCAGCTATGCCGCCGACACCGAAGTCACCCTCGAAGACGGAACGACCCGCCACTACGATGGCTATCGTTTGACCTCTCGTGGCACCAAGGGCGTCATCACTCTCAAGACCGTCGCAAAGGGCGGCCAACTCTGCGCGATGAGGGGCGTGAATGGCGACGAAGACCTTATGGTCATCACCAACAAAGGCATCGTCATCCGCATGCCGATCAGCCAGATCAAGATCGCCGCGAGAAACACCCAAGGCGTCAAGATCATCAACCTTGAGAACAACCAAAAGGTTGCCGCCATCACCATCCTTCCGCACGAAGAAGACCTCCCCGAAGAGGAATTCGAAGAGCCGGAGCCTGAAGAGGCCGAACCGGTTGTTGAAGAAGTCGTCACCCCTGACGAAATCGAATAATCATGACAAAACCCCTTGTTCGCATCGATCCGAAACTTGAATTCGGCGAAATTGGCTGGCTGCGCCACGCTTTATCAAAGGCGTTTGCCACCACCAGCCAATCGTTTGCGGACGGGGTTTGTCATTGTTTAACCCCAAATGATTTGGGGGCCGCCCTGAAGGCCAAAAGAAAGCACAAACGCATCGTCGTCAGCGCCTTCTACTGCGAAGCCACCAAAGGCGGCAACTTCCTAAAGAAGACCAACGACGGTTGGGTCTTGACCAAAAAAGCCAACCGTTTGTTGAGAATCGCGGACGCCATCACCGTTCCATCGGAAGCGATGAAAATCTGGTTCAGGGAATTCCATATTCAAACCCCGATTGTCGCCCTTCCCCCACCGGCCGACCGATCAACCTATCTAAAGGTATCGCCCGACGAATCCGCGGCCTTCCGCCGCTACGTCGGGATCGACGTCAAGGAACCTTACTTCCTGGGTCGGACGAAAAGCGACAAAAAGACGCTGGCGTTACTGGGATCGCTCGGAGCGAATCTCCCCAAACACAAATTTGTGTTTGTTGTCTATGACAACACGGCGCGGAAAATCCGTGCGTTGAAACGGCGCCTTCCCAACAACGTGCTGCTAACGGCTGAGCTCCCTGCTGGCCTTACGCGCGCCGCGATCAAAGACGCATCCGCCTACATCTCCATCACCGGCATCCGTCCCGACTTCGTCTATGCGAACGAAGCGGCAGTTGCCGGCGTGCAAATCTTCGCGTATGGCGAAAAGGCGTTGCCCCCGTTCATTATTGGTGGCAAAACCGGATGCGTTGACACCGATCCGCAAAGCTTCTTCAGCCACCTTAACTCATGGATGTTGAAGGAGATTCCGCCCACCGTCCAGCAAGCCGCCTACTACACGGCATCATCCACTTATAAAAACACCGGCCAAGAGCTCATCGCCCTATATCGGCCGAGAAAAGGAGAATGACATGATTGATCCAAAATTAATCGAAGAACAACCTCAATTTGTTCAAGAAGCCCTTGCTAAAAAAGGATACTCCTTTGATCCATCCGAATTGATTGGCCTGTTCCAAAAACGCAGAGCGTTGCTTAAAGTTGTCGAAACCAGCAAAGCCGAGCAAAACAAACTGACCGCCACCGTCCCTCAGGTTAAGAAAGAGGGCGGCGATGTTCAATCGATCTTTGCCGAGGTCCGTCGTTTGGCGGCCGAAAGCAAAGAGGCTCAAGCCGAATTAACCGAAACCGAAGATAAGATTCAGAAAGCGATCGAAGTTCTCCCGAACTTGCCGGATCCCGATCTCGTCGGCGGCGAAAAAGAGAACAATCGCCCGATCTATCATTTCGGCGAAGAACCGAAATTCGAGGGATTTGTGCCAAAAGATCATGTCGAATTGGCCGAATCGCTCGGTCTTGTCGACTACAAGAGAGCCGCCAAAATCTCCGGAAGCGGAACCTGGATGTACACCGGCCTCGGCGCCCGCCTCGAATGGGCCCTTCTGAACTATTTCATCGCTTCGCACCTTGCCGACGGGTATACCTTTATCCTTCCGCCGCACCTGCTTAACGAAAAATCCGGTTTCACCGCCGGTCAATTCCCCAAATTCAAAGAGGACGTTTTCTGGCTTGACGGTACCGAACCCCGCAAGTTCTTGCTGCCGACCGCGGAAACCGCGCTCGTCAACATCCACCGCGACGAAATTCTTTCCTTGGATGAGCTTCCCAAGAAGTATTTCGCCTATACTCCGTGCTATCGCCGCGAAGCCGGCAGCTACCGCACCGAAGAACGCGGCATGATCCGCGGCTATCAATTCGACAAAGTCGAAATGGTTCAATATACTACCGCCGAAGGCAGCGATGCCGCCTTTGAAGAACTTGTGCACAAAGCCCAAAAACTCGTTGAAGGATTGGGCCTCTGCTATCAAGTGGATAAATTGGCCGCTGGCGATTGCAGCGCCTCTATGGCCCGAACTTATGACATTGAGGTTTTCATCCCCTCCATGCACATTTACAAAGAAGCTTCGAGCGTTTCTAACGCTCGCGACTATCAGGCGCGCCGCGGCATGATCCGTTATCGCGACGAAAACGGCAAGGTTCGTTTCTGCCACACGTTGAACGGATCTGGTTTGGCCACCAGCCGCATCCTTCCGGCGATTCTGGAGCAATTCCAGCAAGCCGACGGATCGGTTTTGATCCCCGAAGCCCTGCAACCGTATATGGGTGGGCTTAAGGTGCTCAAACCAGTCGCGAAAAAATAACTTCGCTGTATAATATAAAAGCCATCGCGAGGAGAAGGTGAGGAACCGGGTCAGGTCAGGGATGAAGCAGCCCTAACACATCGGCCCCTGTGCGATGGTTTTTTGTTACAATGTTTTCGCATGGAAGACGAAAGATTTATGAAAGAGGCCTTGTTGGAGGCCCAAAAAGCGTTCGCCAAAGGCGAGGTTCCCGTTGGCGCGGTCGTTGTCTATGAAGGGCAAATCGTGGGCCGCGGTCACAATCAAAGAGAATCGGGTCTTGATATCTCAAGCCACGCCGAGATCGAAGCGATGAAAAACGCCGCCAAAACCCTTGGCCGGTGGAATCTTTCGGATTGCACGTTATATGTCACCTTAGAACCTTGTTTGATGTGCGCCGGAGCAATCCTTCAAAGTGGTTTGTTCCGTGTTGTTTATGGCGCCGAAGATGAACAAATGGGCGCGATATGTGCTAATTATCACGTCTTTGACGCTCCGTCAGCGAAGTCTCGCCCTTTGGTGAGCCGCGGCGTTTGCTCCAAAGAATGCGCCGATCTTCTTCAACAATTTTTTGTCAGTCTCAGAGAAAAGTGAGATTTTACCTATCAAAAAATAGGTAAAACATTGTTTATATAGTGTATAGTTTTCCTATGCTTGAACTTAGGAACATCACGAAAGACTACTACGTAGACAAGAACCCGGTTCCTGCGATCAAAGGGGTCTCCCTTTGTTTTGCCGATTCCGGTTTTGTCTCCATCCTCGGCCCCTCTGGCTGCGGAAAAACAACCCTTTTAAACCTCATTGGTGGGTTGGATCATTACACGGAAGGCGACTTGCTGATCGACGGGAAAACCACGAAAGAATTCACCGATTCTGAATGGGACGCCTATCGAAACGAAAAGGTTGGGTTTGTTTTCCAAACCTACAACCTTATCCCCCATATGTCGGTCGTCGCCAATGTGGAAACCGCCCTTACCCTGAACGGTGTTCCTAAAGCCGAACGTCGCAAAAGAGCCCTTGAAGCATTAGCCTCCATGGGCCTAACCGAAGAAGCGAATAAAAAACCGAATCAGCTTTCTGGTGGCCAAATGCAGCGCGTTGCTTTGGCCCGCGCCGTCGTGAACAAACCGAAAATCATCTTGGCCGACGAACCCACCGGCGCCCTCGACAGCGTTACCTCCGTTCAAGTTATGGATATCTTAAAAGAGATGTCCAAAGACCGATTGGTCATCATGGTAACTCACAATAGTGAGTTGGCTGATACTTATAGCGACCGAATCATCAAAATGAAAGATGGTTTGGTGACTGACGACAGCAACCCAATGACCATTGGTGAAGAAGTTGCTGGCAAAGAGATTACCAAGAAAACATCCATGAGTTTTTGGACCGCGTTGCGGAGCTCTTGGGGCAACATCCGAACCAAAAAAGGCCGCACGATTTTGACTTCCGTTGCCTCCTCCATCGGTTTGATCGGCGTGGCACTTGTTTTATCCGTGAGCAACGGTTTCTCTCGTTATATCGCCAATGTTGAGCGCAGCGTCGCATCTGCCGTCCCCATTTCCGTTACGCCAATCACTTATTCGTACGCAACCGATTACACCGGGCCCGGCGAACAATATCCCGACACCAAATACGTGAATGTTTATGATTCGTCGTCCTCCATCATTGCGGTCCATCAAAACAAATTCACCCAGGAATATTACGATTATCTGAACGACTTGCTCGTTGACCCCAAAAAGAAAGAATGGGTTAGTTCTTTGCTGTTCAATCGCATTAACCAAGACTTCCATCTCTTAACGAGAACCGGCGATTATATCATGCAGCTGAATCAATATCGGTCCGCCGGCGTTGTTGGCAATGTCGTTGGAAGCGTCACCGGCTTACCGACGTATATTTTCCATGAACTGTATGGTTCCGATTCCGATCTTCGTGAATGGTATGACGTCATCGAAGGGAAGCTGCCCACCGCCAAAGACGAAATCGTTTTGATCGTCGACCGTTATAACCAAGTCGATGCATCCACGCTGAGCGCTCTCGGTTATTTCGATCCCGATAACACCCTTAAACCCAAGGAAATTTCCTTTGAGGACATCATGGCGAAAACCTACAAGGTTTATCGTTCCGTTGACTGGTTTGGGAACGATGAATACAAAACCCTGTCGAAATCTGTTTATCAAATTGATCGTTTCAATACAGATACGTTCCAATTAGAAGGAACAACCACCACCCAAGACCTCCATTATTTCCAAAGGACGCACGGTTTTGGCGAAGTGTATTCGCACGACGAGCTTTACCATCCCTTAGAGCTTAAGATCGTCGGCATCATCCGCCCAAGCCCATCGACTTATATCAACCTGATGCCCACTTCTTTGGGCTACACCACCGCTCTTAAAGATTGGATCACCGCCGACGGAACTGACGACCCCGACCCCGCGAAGGCGGCAGCCAACGCCGAGCTCGACGCCAGAATTAAAGAAGCGGCGGCAACAAACGTTTATCTTTCGGCGCCAGACGCTTTCGACGACGAAGACGGTTTGGCTTCCATCAACCGCTATTTCAATGAGGCCAACGCGAAAGGCCGTGATGATCTGCACACCCTTAAAGAGATCCTCGATATGATCAGAAACGGTGAGGTTTCGGCTTTAGCCGAAGAGGATACCGCGAAGATTACGACATTCATCACCGGTCTCGCCTCGTCCTTGTCCTCGTCCTTGGGTTATTGCACTTATTGGGCGGACAAAGATAACGACAAACCAAACCGCACAAATCTCAATGGTTTCTTGACCAACGCCCAAAAAGTGGGGGCCGATTTGAAACAGGAGAAGGTGAATGTCCCGACCGCCCCCGCGGCCATTGCCGCCGCCTTTGCCAAATATGGCGGGATCGATGGTTTTGCGAACAACGCCATCCCGACCTTCTTCAATACGCTGGGTGACTTGGCACGTACGGCCGCCAACGCAATCGACTATTTGGCTCTGATGAACCAATTCGCGGTCGTTTCATCCATCCTTATCTTCCCATCCAGTTTGACGACGAAAGACGCCTTGTTGGAATACTTGGATGCCTTTAACCACTACAACAACGACCCAACTTATGACCTCAAACCAGAAGAGGAACGAATTTACTATTCGGACATCATGGGCACCTTCACCGATTCGATTAGCATCATGATTGAGGTGATCTCCGCCGTCTTGGTTGTCTTTGCCTCGATATCTTTGGTCGTAAGCTCGTTGATGACTGGAATCATCACTTATGTTTCTGTCGTCGAACGCACGAAAGAAATCGGTATCTTAAGAGCCTGCGGCGCCCGCAAGAGAGATGTTGGCCGCCTCTTTGAGGCGGAATGCGTCATTATCGGCGGCTTCGCCGGAGTGATCGGCATCTTGGTGACCGTTTTGCTCGACGTTCCGATCAGCCTCATCATCGACCACGTTTTCCCTGGCAACAACTTGAAGACAATCGCCTCCTTGAATCCGTTGCACGCTTTGATTTTGTTCGTCGTCGCCATCGTTCTTGCCTTCATCGCCGGCCTAATCCCGGCGCGTATCGCGGCGAAGAAAGACCCCGTTGTCGCATTGAGGACCGAATAACACATGCGAACAAACCGCGCTCGAATGAAAACGGCCTTATTAAAGGCCCCGGAAATTCACCCGTCTGTCGAGATGGGTCTTTCGGGCGCACAAGTCAGAGAACGGAAACAAGTCGGACTCGTGAACGCCCCCGCCCGCGGAAGCACGAAATCGATTTGGAAAATCATCTTCACGAACGTTTTCACCTTATTCAACATCGTTCTCTTCGCCATCACGGCGGTGATGATTGCCGCCGGAATCAAAACCATTTCGTCCTATGTGTTTCTTGGGTGCGATCTCTGCAACATCGCGATTGGCATTGTCACGGATATCCGCGCGAAGCGCATGGCTGAGCGCCTGCGCATTCTCGCGAGCACTGATTCCGTTGTGATTCGTGACGGCCAAGAGGATTGGATCCACCAGGAGACCATTGTCTTAAGCGACATTATCGTGCTTAGCGCCGGAGACCAAATCGTCGTAGACGGAATCGTCCGCGAAGGCTCCATTACGGTAGATGAATCTCTTCTCACCGGGGAATCCGTTGGCGTCCACAAAACCATTGGCGACCAAGTCCTTTCTGGCAGTTATGTCGTTTCCGGAAAAGCGAAGATCGAAGCGACCGCGGTTGGGGCTTTAAATTATGCCGACTCTTTGAGAGTCGAAGCAGGAAGATTCTCACGGCCGAAGAGCGAACTTCGGACCGTCGCGTTTCGCATCTTCCGCATCACCGCCCTGATTTCCGTGATTCTTGGGGCCGCCTTGTTCTTGGCTTCTTATTTCCGCACAAGGAATACTGTCGACGGGTTCGATTTCTATACCACCACATTGCAGATGTCTGGTTCGGTGGTCGCGATGATTCCAACGGGTTTGTATCTATTGACCTCGATTACTTTGACGCGCGGTGTTGTCGTTCTTGGCAAAAGGCGCATGAGCGTTCAAGAGCTGTACTCAATCGAAACCTTGGCTCGCGTGGATACGATCTGCTTCGACAAAACGGGCACGCTTACGGATGGCTCATTGAATGTGAGCGCCCTTCTTAATCATTCCTCGTTCCCGGAAGAGGGAATCAAAATCAACCTCTTATCCATTGTCCGGGCGACCGGAGACGATAACCCCACCGCAAAAGCGATCCGCGAATATTGTGGCGACGAGGCGAAAGCGGCCATTGCCGCCATCCCCTTTGACAGCGAATACAAATATTCCGCCGCCCAATTCGAAGATGGGACGTGGGTGTTTGGCGCCCCCGGATTCGCCGGTCCGGCCGGGGATCCCAATGACCCAGAACTTGCCGAGGCCTATGAGAAGGGGATGAGGATAATCGGCGTTTATTACACCAAAAACCCCATCAAAAATGAGAAAATCGACGCAAATACGGAATTAATTGCCTATTTACTATTAGAAGATCACATTAAACCGGACGCCGCCGACACCATCCGCTGGTTCGCCGAAAACGACGTTGCCGCGAAAGTGATTTCGGGCGACGACCCCAGAACGGTCGCCTCCGTCGCGGCCCGCGTTGGTTTACCTAGCGCCGACCAGTGGATTTCTTTGGCGGGGCTCAGCGATGAGGAAGTAATGGAAGTCGCCAACAAATACACCGTGTTTGGCCGCGTCTCACCAAGTCAAAAAGCGATTCTCGTCAAAGCGATGCAAGGGGCGGGTCACTCGGTTGCCATGACTGGCGATGGCGTGAACGACATCGTCGCCTTGAAGGCCGCCGATTGTTCTATCGCCATGAGCAGCGGATCCAGCGCGGCGAAAAACATCTCGCACTTAATCGCGGTTGATAATAACTTCTCCGCCCTGCCAGACGTCGTTTTTGAAGGCCGCAGAGTCATCAACAACCTTCAAAGAACATCATCGTTGTTCTTATCTAAAACAATCTTCGCGGTTACCACGACCTTGGCGTTCTTCGTCGCATCGTTTATCTCTGGGCAACAATACCCGTTCGAGACATCAAACCTCATCCTTTGGGAATTTGCTGTCATCGGCGGCGGCGGTATGTTCCTTGCGTTTGAGAATTCCAAAGCTCGTCTAAAAGGCGGTTTCTGGGAAAACATCGTTGATTTGGCCCTGCCTGGAGGCGTAGCCGCCACATTAGTGGTAGCGGTCCTTTTCATCATTTATCGACAAGCGTCTGGGTTCTTAAGTTTCGAAGCCTTCGTGGCCACGTCGATTTTGGGTGTCACGATGCTGTCCCTGGCCAACCTTTTCCGTTTGTGCCTGCCTTGGACCAAATATCGGATCTTCGTATTTTGCCTCATCACCGGTGGCGGAAGCGCCATCTGGCTCGTCGATTTATTGACCTCTTTGCATGGCCCGCGCAGCCCAATACTCGGTTTGGATTATTCCTCTTTGACCGGGCCCGTCATCGGCGTGATGTTGCCGTCGTCGTTCCGGTTGTCATTCTCTATCTATTCATCACATCTGTCATAACTCGCCGCAAAAACCGCAAAAAGGAGCACGAAGATGAGAATTAACCCAGAAGTCCAAAAAGCCCTTAACGAAGGCCGCCCCGTCGTCGCTTTGGAAAGCACGATCATTTCCCATGGGATGCCTTACCCAAAGAATGTTGAAACCGCACTGCGGGTTGAGGCCGTCGTGCGTGAGCACGGCGCCATCCCGGCAACAATGGGCATTATCGACGGTGTTCCGATTGTCGGAATGTCGCCCGAGGAAATCGAAGAGTTCGGCAAGAGGAAAGACATCGCCAAAGTCTCTAAAAGAGACTTACCAATCGTTGTCGCTAAGAAAGAGTGGGGCGCCACAACCGTATCTGGGACGATTTTGATGGCCGCCAAAGCCGGCATTCGTTTCTTTGTCACTGGCGGGATCGGCGGCGTTCATCGCGGCGCATCGGAAACCTTTGATATCTCTCGCGACTTATATGAGTTGGCAGACGAGCCCGTCACAGTCATCTGCGCTGGCGCGAAAGCGATCCTCGATATCCCCAAGACCTTAGAGGTTTTGGAAACCAACGGAGTGACCGTTCTTTCATACAAATCCCCACATTTTGCCAACTTCTATTGCGTGGATTCGGGTTATCCGGTTGACGGCGTCTTCGAAACGCCCGAAGAGGCGGCCGCGATTGTGCGCGCCAAAGAAGAATTCGGTCTTAAAGGCGGAATTCTGATTAGTAACCCTTGCCCGGCGGAGTTCGCCCTTCCCCACGAGGAAATCGACCACATCATCGATGAGGCCGTGAGGGCGGCCGACGCGCGCCCCTTCGCCGCCGGGAAAGACATCACCCCGTTCTTGCTCAGCTACATTGCCGAACGGACGGGAGGAGAGTCCCTGGATACCAACATCCATCTCGTGTTGAACAACGCCGCTCTTGGCGCCGAAATAGCCAAAGCCTATTGGGAAGGAGGTAAGAAATGACCACGGAAGCAAAACTGAAAAACGCTCTCCGAGAGGCGATGCAGACGCAGCCCCTCTCAGAGATTAATGTCACCCTCCTTTGTGAGAGATGCCACTGCCATCGCCAAACTTTCTACTATCACTATCAGGATATGTATGATCTCTTGGCAGCGATCTTCCTCACGGAAGATATTTCCGAATTGGAAATGACCAAGACCGTTATTGAGGCCCTTGATGCCATTCTCCATTATTGCAAAAAGAACTTCGTCTTCTTGCGGAGCGCTTACGCTTCCGCCGCCAGCGAATTCGTCGACGATTTCCTTTATAGCAAAATCATGCTGAAGGTCTTCAACATCTTCTTGATGGAAGATCGTTTCGGTCTTGAGAAGGAAGAATACCGCACCTTGAGCAGGAGATATTCCAAGTTCATCAGCAACGAATTGTCCTACTGGCTCAAGAACACGTCGGTAACCCCAGCTCGTTTCGAAAAGAACTTAAAACGCTTTATCGTTGCCTCTGAGCACGAAGTGCTCCCGGGTTTAGCCAAACAGATTTATGAGGAGAAGAACAAGAAATGATGGATTTTGATTTTGTTTCCCCAACCCAAATTGTTTTTGGGAAAGACGCCGAAAAGAAAGCCGGCGCGTTGATTGAAAGTTACGGCTTTTCAAAAATCATGCTTGTCCACAGCGGCGGCTCTGCCGTCCGTTCCGGCCTAATTGATCGCGTAAAAGAAGATTTAAAACAACACAATATCGCCTATGTTGAGGTTTCTGGCGTTCGCCCAAACCCCGAAAAGGACGTTGTTGTGAAAGGCTTGAAGCTTGCCCATGAAGAAGAAATCGAAATGTTGCTCGCCGTTGGCGGCGGCTCGGTCATCGACACCGCGAAGTCTATTGCCGTCAACTTCTTCTATGACGGTGATCCAATGGACATCCACCGCAAGCTTGCCCAGCCGGTTGCCGCTTTGCCCGTTGGTGTGATTCTCACAATCGCCGCGGCGGGAAGCGAATTATCAAATTCCGCGGTCCTCACCGACCCGGCGATCACCGTTAAAAGCGGCCTTCGGAGCGACCTCGTTCGACCGATCTTTGCTTTGGAAAACCCAGAGCTCACCTTTGGTGTTCCGCCTTATCAGACCGCGGCGGGCATTGTCGATATGATGATGCACAGCATGGAACGTTATTTCAATCCGTCCTGTCCGTTCCAATTCTCCGATGACTTGGCTTTGGCCATCTGCAAGAGCGTTTACAAAGCCGGTGTGCGCGCCATGGAAGACCCGTGTGACTACGACGCTCGCGGAGCGCTCATGGTCTTGTCTGGCTATGCGCACAACGGAATCACCGGGCTCGGCAAAAACAACACCTTCACGGTTCACGCTTTGGAGCATATTCTCAGCGCATATAACCACGACGTCACCCATGGCGCCGGCATCGCCGTCTGCTATTTGGGCTGGGCCAAAACGTATTACAAGGATCCGCAACTTCAAAAGAAGTTGGCTGACTTTGCGCGCTTCCTTTTCGATTTAAATATCGAAGATGATGAAAAAGCGGCTATAATTGGCATCGACCGGATGGAATCGTTCTACAAAACGATTGGCATGCCCGTTACCCTGAGGGAACTCGGGTTTATCGAAAGCGATTTGGCGCTTCTGGCGGATCTGGCAACAGGCAAGGGTACACGTGTGGTTGGCGCTTGCCCGCAACCACTGGATCGCGAAGCGGTTTTACGCGTCTACAAAGAGTGTTTCTAGGAGGTAACCTATGAAGAAAAACGAATCGTTGGGCTACATCATCTACATCGCAATGCTGGCGGTTGCCGTCGTTGTCGGTTTCGTCGTCATCCGACCCGACTTCCAAAGCGACTACGCCAAAGATCTCACTATGCACCCCGCCGCCATCACGGTGTTATCCATCGTCGTTGGTGTTATCTTGACCGCCCTGTTCTTGGAGATCGGTCACGTTATCGGTGCGAAAATCGGCAAATACAAAATCGACTCAGTCATCGTTCTTGGCGCTGGCTTTAAAACCAAAAAATCCGGCAAAAAGCGCATGACTTTCTCCGGTTTTGACGGTTTAAGCGGCGAAACGGTCATCGTTCCTAAGGATGTTCATAAGTCCGATCCCCGCCATTACACCTGGTTTTCCAATCTCTTCCTTTTGCTCGAAGTCATCATCTGCGTCGTCTTGATCGTCTATGGTGCGCAAGGCTCCAAACAGTTCTGGCTCAAGATCGCGGGAGAAGTCGTTTTGACCATCGACATCATGGTCCTTGTCTACAACATTTTCCCGGCTCCGTTGGATAGCAAAAACGACGGATACCTTTTCCGAATCCTCAACACCAAAGCGAATCGCGAAGCTTACAACTATATGCTTAAGGCTTCTAACGACATCGCCAACGGCCGCGAGCCGGAAGAACTTCCGATCTATGATGAAGTTACCGATTTTACCGCTTCGGTGAATGACGTCGCTTTGTATAACCGTCTTCAGAAACGCGACTTCGAAGGCGCGGTTGAAGTTCTCGATAAGACAATTTCTTCAAAGAAGAAAGTTTCTGCCGTCGTGTACCAAACCGCCCTCTTCCAGAAGATGGCGATTTATGTAATCACCAAGTCCGAAGACGAAGCGAGAGAGTTCTATCTTGCCATGAGTCTGGAAGACAAGAAGCACATGGCCGCCCTCAATACCGCCCAAGCGGTTCGCGCCTACATCTTGGTCAACGCCATCCTTGAAGGATCTGAATCGGAAACCGCCGCCGGTCTTGAAAGAGCCAATGGCCGCATCCACAAACTCCCGGCCGATAAGAAAGAAATCGAAAAAGAACTCCTTGTCGACGCGATGAAACTCATCCACGAGAAACACCCCGACTGGGACTTCTCGGATCTCTCGGCTTGGAATCAAGTGTTCGGCGAACCGGAGGAACCCGAAGAGGAAGCCCCGGCCGAAGAACCGCAGGAACAACCCGAAAACGAATCCGAGAAAACCCCTGAAGAATAAGCGATATTCAAAACAAAACCGGCGATTTGCCGGTTTTTTAATGTTTCCACATCAGCTTGTATAGGCCGCTGGATAAGAGGATTCTTGAGGTTTTCCCAGGGAAATTCGGAAGGACGGAAATCGCGTCTGGCGCGCTTAGATGTCTTTCTCTCACGTGGTTCGCTAGCAACGTATGATTCTTTTTCAAATCAGCCGGAGATGCCTGGGTGAGGTAAGTCAAGAAGGACACCATTTCAACGTTGCCCGTCGTAACTTTGACGTACGGCTTTCTCAAAATGACGCGACGGCCATATTGGTAAACGGACTTTTTGCCCGATGTGATTTTGTTGGAAACGATTTCCAGGTTTTCTTTCGGGAATCCTTTATGGAGTAGCCCATCGATATAACCCTGCCCGGCAATGAAGCCGTTGATCTTTTTGCCCCAGCCCAAATAACGGTAACGGAGGAATTGCTCATTGAGGTCGTCTTCGGATAAGTGGCCTGAGTTAATGACATAGATGCCATAAGCCACCCTCTCGATTTGCCCCTTCTTCGCCAAACGCGACAAAGCTTCTTTTAAAGCGTCCGGACTTTCCTCCCGGAATTGACGGACGTCCTCTAAAGAGAACACAACGTCGGTCCCCAGGGTTTGTTTGATCTGCATGTATAACGATTTTGCCATAACAAAATGATACTAATTAAAAGTATAAAAGTAACAAAAATGTTTGAATTTGATAGATTTTGTCGAACTATTTTCCACCAATATTCATGGAAGAAACATAGACATCGGGGCAGTTGATCGAAGAAGACATCAGTTTGTTGCGGTCATCAACCTCTTTGATGGACCGGAACATTTTCAATAAGTTCCCGCTTAAGGTAATGAGGTTCAAAGGTTCGGCGACCTTGCCATCCCGGATACGGAAGCCTTCGGCTTGGCAGGAGAAATCGCCCGAACGGATGTTCATCCCGGTTCCTAACCCCGCGAGTTCGGTGATATAGACGCCGTCTTTGATCGGCAGGATCATGTCATCGAATGATTTTTTGCCCGGCTTCACAACAACGTTGGCGAAGCTGACATCGAAACGGCTGCCGGTCCATGCGCCGTTGCCGGTGGGTTCAACCCCGGCCTTCTTGGCGGTTTCGCGGTTATGGAAATAAGTTTGGAGCACGCCATGTTTCAAAACGGTCTTGTTTTGGGTGGCGACGCCCTCGTCGTCGAAGTAGGTGAAGAAGATATTCTTCTCCAGCGGTTTTTCATAGACCGTCAACTTGCTGGAAGCGACTCTTTCGCCTAATTTATCCACCAAGAAAGACGAATGTCTTTGAATCTCTTCTGCCGAGCAAGCATCGAGGAAGAACGCCAGCAATTCAGCAAAAACGGTTCGGTCTAAGACGGTCGGATATTTGCCGCTTTCGCAAGGCTCGCCGGAGAACTTCTCCGTAGCCCGCTCCGCCACTTTTTTGACAAATAAATCTTCGTCGAATTTCGCGAGGTCGGAACCGATTTCCACGCCATAAGAGGTTTTGGTTTCGTCTCCGTTTTTGGCAACGATCTCGGCGAAGAGGAAAAAATAGCAGCCCTTCTCCTTTAAACGCAGCCCAAAGGAATTCGAGAATTCTTTGCTGATATCGATTTCCTGGTAACGGACATCTGCGACTTCGGAGATGCGTTCATCGGCGGCGAGAAGCTTTGCTTCCAATCTTTTTGCCAAGGCAATTTTGTCTTCTGCGGAGACCGACAAAACCGATGGGTCGTACACATTCTTTTTGTGATACTTTGGGCTGCCTTCGAAGATGGAGGCCTCCTCCTCTTTTTCAATGACCGCGGAGGTTTCTTTGATACCCTTTGCCAAGAAACGGAAAGCCTCTTTTGTGTCGCTTTCGGCGCGGCAGCTTCCAAGCTTGCCGTTATAGACGCCGATCGCGGAAACGGATTGGGTCTCGCTGATGGTATAAGAATCAATTTCGGTATGGAAAATCGAGAAACCGAACCGACGGAGTTTCACGATGGAGATCTGGCTTTGTTCGATCCCCTCGCTTTTGGCGATTTCGAAAAACGCTTTAGAATTCATTCTAACTTTCCTCCTCTGCCACCGACGGTGATCTCTTTTAAGCGGATGGTCGGCTGACCGACATTCACGGGAATCAAGCCGGATGCCGCGCCGCAGTTCCCCTGGCCAAGACATAAGTCATTGCCAACGCGATCGATATTCATAAGGACTTCGGATCCCTTGCCGATAAGGGTACAACCCTTAACCGGTTCGCAGACCTTGCCGTCGCGGATGATATAAGCCTCACTGGCGGAGAAGTTGAATTCCCCGGTCACTGGGTCAACTGACCCACCGCCGAAGTTAGTGACATAGATACCGAGTTTGGTGTCTTTGATGATGTCTTCGGGGTTGTCCTTACCCGCCGCGATGTATGTGTTGCTCATGCGTGAGGTCGGTTCGAATTGGTAATTCTGACGTCTGGATGTGCCGTTGGGCGCCATGTTGATGCGGCGCCCATTGAGGCGATCCACCATGAAACCGACGCAGATGCCATCTTTGATCAATTGGTTCTTTTGGCACGGAACACCTTCGGTGTCGATGTTGTTGGAACCCCATTCATTGGGCAAACTTCCGTCATCGTAAGCCGAAACAATCGGTGAAGCGATCTGTTTGCCGATCGAGTTGCTGAATACAGATAAGCCCTTTGCCGTCGAAGACGCTTCAAGCGGGTGACCGCATGCTTCGTGGAACAAAACGCCGCCCCAACCATTGGTAATTACCACTGGGAAGCGCCCAGAGGGGCATTCCTTGGCCGAAAGCATCATAATCGCCTTCTCACCCGTCTCCCTGGCGATTCGCCGCCAGTTGAGCTCGTTTTTGAAGTAATGCCAGCCATCCGCTCTGCCCGGTCCGGAGAAGTAGGACTGAATGTCATTTCCTTCGGCGGCGACCGCGACTAGCACCAAACGGCCCCTTTGTTCGTTTGTGACAAAAAGTTTTCCGGTTTCGCCTTCGGCGTTATAGATTTCGATGTCTCTATAAGTGTCCATGAAGATCGTTTGAATACGAACCAAGCGCGGATCCACGGAACGGATGATTTCCGAAGCCTCTTTCAAGAGGGCGATTTTCTCGGAGAACGGGGTATCGATACACGGATCGTCAACTTTGTTGACAGCTTTGACTCTTTGCTTGGCGATGGACGCCACCGTAATTTTCCGTTCCTCCGAATATGAAGCAGCGAGTTGATGTGCCAACTGGAGTAAGCTCTTCGCGGAAACGTCGCTGGTATATCCGTATACGCTTCGGACCCCATTGAGAATGCGGATCCCAACACCAAATAACTGCGGTTTCGCGCTGGATTCGACAACGCCATTTTCGAGTAAAATACTCGAACTAACCGTTTTCTCAACGTAGATCTCAGCGTAGTCACCGCCGGTGGCCAACGCTTCGTTGAGTACTTTAATAGCTAAGGATTTTGAAAGCATATTTCCTCCTTATGTTCGTTGTGATTGTTTAACCGAAGAAATCGGATAACGCATCGAGCGGGTTGTCAGAGTTGCGCGAAACGGTCGCTTCCAACACATATTGGCCCGGCGTTTTCCCATAAGTTCGTTTGAAAAGCTTAATGAAGTAACTAGATGAAACAAAACCGCATTTTTTCGCAATGTCGGCAGTAGAGATAACTTGGGCTCCTGAGAGCATTGATTCCGCCATTTCCAGGCGGCGTTGCATGATATATTGCCCAGGGGAAACTTTGATCAAATCTTGGAAGATGCGAAGACACTCACGCTCTTTGATATCGGCCGCCGCCCCCAAGTCTTTTGTCGTGATTGGCGATGCGATATTTTCATCGATATACCGCAGCATCAAAACCAATTTCTTTTCAGCCAAACTTGGTTTGCTGATCCTCTGTTTTTTGCCGGCGACAACCTCGCTGAGAATTTGAATGATCTGCAGGAGTTTAATCGATTCATTCAACAAACTGTATTCAGACTTTTTGTTTATATTAAACAAATCTTTCTCCGCTTGAATTAACCTGCGCCCGATGGAGGATTTTGCTGAAGCTTTGAAATATTCGACATCCGGACGCGCAAGGATGTCGTCAAGGATTTGGGCGGAAAGCCCATCGCCATAAAAGCCCTTGAAAATCTCGGGTTGGATAGAGAGTATTTCTAGGCTTGATGTCTCGGGGACTGAATCAATTGAGAAGAGGGTGTTTGGCGATAAGAAAAGCATCTCGCCGCCCTTAGCCCATACGGTCTTTTTTAAAGAACGGAACGCGATCTCCCCATTGACGACATAAAGAAGTTTGATCGTATCACAAAACCGCCATTTTCCAGTTTTGAATGGCGATTTTTTGAGATCGAGATTTCGGCGGTCGATAAACTGAGGCTTTTCCATTTCTAGACGAATTGTAGCACAAAGGGGATAAAATGCGCCTTTGTTTCACCAAAAAGCGGAAATTTTCCTATTATTGGTTTTGTTGGTTGCGGTTTTGTTTTATTGCATACAGACCTAATTCGTTGCTTAAAAACAACCGATGAATGCTAATGTTTTCTGTTTTTGCGAGTTAAAAGACCTTTTTGTTGCAACCCTTTGGGGTTGCGTGTAATATAACTCGCGTAACTCTCTTTGCGGCAAAAGGTCGCAAGGCGAAAGGAGTATTAGAAATGAAGAAAGACATCCACCCCGCTTATCACAAATGCACCGTGACCTGCGTGTCCTGCGGCGCGACCTTCGAAACCGGATCGACCCTCAAAGAAATCAAGGTTGATACCTGCTCGAATTGCCACCCGTTCTACACCGGCAAGCAGCGTTTCGTCCAAGCCGATGGTCGTATCGATCGCTTCAACAAGAAGCTCGCGAAAGCCCAGAACAACGGCAAATAAGCCAAAAATGGTTAAAAAATCCCCCATTATTTGTTGGGGGATTTTATTTTGATTGTTAGAATGTGTTTATCCTTCATTTAGGAGACCGATTATGAGCAAGAAGTTCTATATCACCACCCCAATCTACTATCCAAGTGCTCGCCCCCATTTGGGCCATGCTTATTGCACGACGATGTGCGATATCATCGCCAGGGGGAAACGCCTTCGTGGCTACGAAACCTTCTATCTGACCGGTCTTGATGAGCACGGTGAGAAAATTCAAAAGAACGCCGAGGCGGCTGGAGTTACTCCCCAGGAGTTTGTTGACCGCATAGCGGTCACTTTCCAAAACCTTTGGAAAACCTTGGATATCTCCAACGACGACTTTATTCGCACCACCCAACCCCGCCATGAAAAGACCGTCCAAAAGATCTTTTCCCACATGGTGAAGAACGACGATGTTTACCTTTCTTCCTATTCGGGTTGGTACTGCGTTCACGAAGAATCCTATTGGACTGAAACCCAGGTCGGCGAGGAGCACGTTTGCCCCGAATGCTGCCGTCCAGTGGAGAAGAAAGAAGAACCCGCCTATTTCTTCCGTTGTGGCAAATATTTAGACCGTTTGCTCGACATCTATAATAGCAACCCCAAATTCATCACCCCCGAAGGCCGTAAAGCCGAGATGGTGAACAATTTCATTAAACCCGGTCTTATGGATCTTTCTGTTTCGCGTACAACTTTTAGTTGGGGCGTTCCGATCCTCGAAGCCGACAAGCACGTTATTTATGTTTGGTTAGATGCTCTTTCCAACTACATCACCGGTTTGGGCTTCTGGCAGGAAGACGATTCCAACTTCCAGAAGTTCTGGATGGATCCCGAAACGGAAATCGTTCACGTCATCGGCGCCGACATCACCCGCTTCCACACCATCTATTGGCCGATGTTCCTCGAATCATTGGGTCTCCGCCAACCGAACCGCGTGTTCGTCCATGGTCTTCTCATGATGAAAGATGGCAAGATGAGCAAATCGAGAGGCAACGTCATTTATGTCGAAGATCTCGTAAACCGTTACGGCGTTGATGCGGTCCGTTACTTTATGGCCCGCAACATCATCTTCGGCTTGGACGGCGAATTTACACCCGAATCTTTCGTCGAAACGATCAATGTCGATTTGGCCAACAACTTCGGGAATTTGCTGAACCGCACCATCTCGATGATTGAGAAATATTTCGGCGGGGAAATCCCTCAAATTTCCGGAAATCTCAACGATTTAGATAAAAATCTCCACGAAACCGCGTTAAAAACCATTCAAAGCTATGAGGTTTATAACGATGATCTGAAGGTCACGGAAGCCTATGGCGCCGTCATGAATCTGGTCAGCGCCGCGAACAAATACATCCAGGATTCCGAGCCTTGGACCCTCGCCAAAGACGAGACCAAAAAAGACCTCTTGGCCAGCTGCATGTCGCATCTTGCCCACGTGTTATTCCTCGCGGCCACTTTGTTAAAACCAATCCTCGTTACAAAGAGCGATCTTGCCTTTGATCAGCTCGGCATTCCGAAGGAACTGCGCACCTATGAAGCGGCGGTTGCCCTGAATAAACTCGGCGGGCTCAAGGTCGCGAAGGGCGAACCGCTCTTCCCGCGCTTAAACGCCAATGAAGAAATCGAATATCTCAAGGAAGTCATTTCCTCGCCGAAGGAAAAGGCGGCGGCCTAATGGGAGAAAAGTTTCATAAACGCATAGAGCGCGCAACCTGCGCGGATTTGTCATATGAAGGAAAAGGCGTCTGCCGCATAGAGGACGGCGTCGTTTTCGTTGATTTCATCCTGCCCGGGGAAGAGGGTGACATCGAAATTGATTACCGGCGGAACGGCCAACTATTCGGTCACGTCAAAAAGATCGCGGTTCCATCTCCCGATCGTATTTTCCCAGAATGCCCGGTTTGCTATGCCTGTGGCGGTTGCTCTTTCCAGTGGTATCGTTACGAAGCCGAACTTCGTTACAAACAACAGAAAGTCAAAGAGCAATTCCGGAAACTTGCCGGAATGGATGTCGATGTGCTTCCGACCATCGGAATGGAAGAACCACGCTATTACAGAAACAAAATCCAACCTTTGGTTGGAAATGATGAAGAAGACCACACTTATACCGGGTTCTATAAAGAAGGAACGCATCACATCGTTCCGGTGGAACGGTGCCTAATTGAGGACGAACGGGCCTCCAAAATTCTGAAAGTAATCCGCGATCTTTTGGATCGATTCCACATTCCCGCTTACGACGAGCACGCTCGTTTCGGTGTGATGCGCCGGATTCTTATCAAAACTTCTTACCATTATCCCGAGATCATGGTCGTCCTGATCACGGCGGCGGAACGGTTCCCACAAAAAGATCGTTTTGTCGAAGCGTTGATCAAAGAGTGCCCCGAAAGAACCACCATTGTGCAGAATATCAATAACTCGCCAAGCTCCGTCATTTTAGGTGAGTGGGAACGAGTTTTATTTGGTTCGGGGATTATCCGCGATTCCATTGGCGATCTGACTTTCCGCATTTCGGCGAAATCGTTCTATCAAACCAATCCCCAAATGGTGGAGATCCTCTATGCGAAAGCGATGGAATTCGCCCATCTCAAACCGACCGACGTTGTGTATGATGCCTATTCCGGCACCGGCACCATCGGATTGATGGCGGCCAAACACGTTAAAAACGTGGTGGCGGTCGAAATCGTCAAAGAAGCGGTGGAGGACGCCGTCCGCAACGCCCAAGACAACCGCATCAATAATTATTCCGCCCATGTTGGAGATGCCTCATCTTTCCTAAAGGCCATGGCCTCGCGCGGCGAGAAAGTTGACGTGCTATTCATGGACCCGCCGAGAAAAGGCAGCAACCCGGTTTTTATGGATGCCGTTATGAAAATGAAACCCTCTCGGATTGTTTACGTTTCTTGTGACCCATCGTCGCTGGCTCGAGATGTCAAATACCTGTCAAAACTATACAAAGTGGGCCGAATCCAGCCCATTGATATGTTCCCGAGAACCACCCATGTCGAAACCGTTGCAGAGTTGTGCTTAAAATAGATTGGAGAACAATTTATGAGTAAGAAGAAACCTGAAAAGTACGTGCTTCCCCGTCATCGTTTTTGGTTCGGATTCGTCCGTCCTTTGGTGAGATCGCTTTGCCGCACGAAGTGGCATTATAAACGGACCTTTAAATACGATCTGAAACACAGTGGCCCCGTTTTCATCATCTCCAACCACCAAACGAATTTAGATCCGATTCTCATCGCCAGCCATTTCAATCGCCCGATCTATTTTGTTGCGACCGACAATGTCGTCGCCAGCAAAGGCGTTGGCCGTCTCTTGACCCATTGCTTCGCCCCGATTCCCAAAAAGAAGGGCGCGACCGATATCCAAACCGCCGCGAAGATGTATCAGATTATCCAAGAAGGCGGTTCGGTCGGCGTTTTCCTTGAAGGAAACCGCACCTACGCCGAATTCCAATACTGGGTCAGCCCGAGCTTCCTCCGTTTTGTTCGCCAGACGAAGATCAAAGTCCTTCTCTTCGCTTTCCATGGCGGAACCGGATCGATGCCGCGTTGGGGCCACAAACCGCGCCGCGGGCCGTTCTATGGCGAAATCGCCAAAGAGATTTCTTACGAAGAATATAGCCAGTGGAGCGACGAGGAATTCCTCAAGGTCATCATGGATAACATCCGCGTCTTCGACAGCGAGTCGGGTGAGAAATTCGTCAGCCCCATGAGCGCGGAGTACTTGGAAAAATTCCTCTTCGTCTGCCCCGCGTGCGGTAAGAAAGATCAACTTCGTTCCGAAGGAACGCATTTATACTGCAATGCCTGCGGACTCGATGTCGAATATGGTGAAGACCTTCATTTCCATTCCGAGAATCCGAACTTCAAATTTAGCATCTTGAATGATTGGTATCAGTATTCTCGCGAATGGGTGAAGAACTACGAACCTGAAGAAATCATCTTCGAAGACGAAGGCACCCTCCTCCAATATCGTTATCACGAAAAGAAACAGACTTTGTATGAAGGAAAGGCCGTTCTTACACCGACAGAATTTCGATTTGGGAAGCGCGTCATCCGCGTTTCCTCCATCACGTCCGCCAGTCCGTTCTCCGGCGGCAAACTGATCTTCTCCGATGGGGAGAAAGATTACATCTTTGTCGGTCACGAACGGTTCAACCCAGTCAAGTACGTGATGATGTTCCATCGCCTATCGCCGTCCTTCGATAAGAACGACCATTACTTCTCGTTGACAGATTCCGAAGAATAAACGCTGGTCAATCCAGCGTTTTCTTTTAAGAATTGATTGAAATTTTTCGCATAGGGGCACACTCTTTTCGCGTATGTTGTTTGGGAAATACATCAACAAATACTATCTCAAATACCTTGCGTTCTTCCTGATCGGCATCGCGGCTTTGGTCGCGGTGGACTATGTCCAAACATACATCCCTAAGTTCTTGGGGCAAATCATCGACGAGGACAATCAGCTGATCGCGAACATGGATGAGCTTTGGAAGATCATCGGCGGTATTTTGATTTGCGCCGCGATCATGTTCGCCGGACGCATCATTTGGCGTCTGACCATCTTCCGCGCCAGCGGTGGTATTTCGGCCGGACTTCGTCATCAGATGTTCACTAAAGCGGAACAGCTGCCGACCGGCTATTATCACGAGAATAAAGTCGGCAACATCATGAACTGGTTTACCAACGACGTTGATGAAATCCACGAGTTCTTTGGTTGGGGAACGATCATGATGGTCGATGCCTTGTTTCTTTCCGTCATCGTCATCATCTCGATGATTCGTTTGGATCCCTGGATGACCTTAATTGCCGCCGTCCCCATTCTCCTCATTATCGTATGGGGCGCGCTCGTGGAAAAATTCATGGCGTTGCGGTGGGAGAACCGCCAAGCCGAATTCGATAAACTTTACGATTTCGCCCAGGAGAATTTCACTGGGATTCGGGTCATCAAGGCCTTCGTCAAACAGAACCAGGAAATCCACGCTTTCGCGAAGATTGCCCGCAAAAATAAAGACGTTAATGTTGGTTTTGCGAGATTATCCGTAATTTTCGACGTCATTATTGAGTTGATTCTCATCTTTGAAGTCGCTTTCGTTTTGGGCTTCGGTGGTTGGTTCGTTTATGCGGCCGCCACCAGCACGCCCATTACGATTTTCGGTCATGAAATCAACCTCACCATTGGCCAGCTCATCCAGTTCGTCGGCTATATCGATTTGATCGTTTGGCCGATGATCGCTTTAGGCCAAGTTGTCACAATGCGTTCCCGCGCCAAGGGTTCGTTGCGTCGTATCAGCGCCTTCCTCGACACCCCCGTTGTGGTGCAAAGCCCCAAAGACGCCATTGTCTTAAAAGACGTGAAAGGCGAAATCCGCTTCTCCGATTTCAGTTTCACTTATCCGAGCTCAAAGATTTCTTCGCTGGACAATGTCTCTCTTACCATCAAGCCGGGCGAAACGATTGGCATCGTTGGCAAAATTGGCTCAGGCAAAACCACTTTGGTCAATTCGTTGCTTCGTCTTTATAACGTTGAGGAAGGAACGATCTTTGTCGACGGTGTCGACATCATGAAATGCGACATCGCCTCTTTGCGTGACCAAATCGCGTACGCGCCGCAGGACAACTTCTTGTTCAGCGACAAGATTGAAAACAACATCGCTTTCTCGTCGGACCAAGTTGACAATGACAAAGTCATTGAATCGGCAAAGTTCGCGGACGTGCATGACATTCCCGAACGGATACGAAACCGTTTCCGGCGAACGCGGCGTAACGCTCTCCGGTGGTCAAAAACAGAGAATCTCGATCGCGAGAGCCTATTACAAGAACGCCCCGATTCTCATTTTGGATGACTCCGTTTCGGCCGTTGACTTAAAGACGGAAGAAACGATTCTTCATAACATCGCCACCGAACGAAAAGGAAAGACGACCATTGTCGTCGCTTCCCGTGTTTCGACGGTGATGCATATGGATCGCGTTTTGGTGATGGACCAAGGGAAGGTGGCCGCATTCGGTTCCCACGAAGAACTGATGAAGACCTCTGAACTCTATCAGAGAATGGTCTATCTTCAGAAGCTTGAAAGCGAAGTGGAAGGAGGTGGTCGTCATGAATGACGAAATGGAAAGACTCCGTGGCGACCGGAAGATGAAAGCCTCCGAAATCCTCCGTCATAGTTGGCCTTATATCAAACAAGAAAAATGGGCCATCATCCTTTCCTTGTTCCTCATCGCCGTCGGCGTTGCCCTTGGCATTGTTTTGCCGTTATTCACCAGTCGTTTCGTCGATTTGCTGAAGAATCACATCGACAGCACCCCGTTACGCATGGTGATTGGCATCGTCGCCGGCTATGCCGGCCTTGGCGTGGCCGAACAAGTCGTTTTGTATTTCCAGTCGATGATTCTCACCAAAGCCGGCGAACGCATCGTTTACCGCATGAGAACCGAAGTGTTCACCCACATCGAAAACATGTCGCAGAACCAATTCAACGGTATGCCGGTTGGATCATTGGTTACCAGGGTGGCGAATTATACCGCCGCGGTATCCAACCTCTTCACCAGCGTTCTTGTCCATTTGATCTCCGACTTCCTGACCGCGGTTTCCGTTTTGGTCATCATGATGGTCATCTCAATCAAGCTTTCAGCCTTCTTATTGATCTTCGCTTTGGTCGCGGGCGTTGTCTCATTCATATTTGGCCGCATCGTCGGCAAGATCTTCCGCGAAGAACGCCGCAACATTTCTGACCTCAACGCCTTCTTAAGCGAGAACCTTTCCGGTATGAAGATCACCCAAATCTTCAACCAGGAAAAACGCAAGGAAGCAGAGTTCAACGTGAAGAACGAGAATATCCGCAGGACCCACTATAAAGTGGTTGTTGCCTTCGCGTTATATCGGCCGTTCATCAGTCTGCTTTACTTCGGCGCGATCGCCGTCACCTTTGGTGTTGGCTTGAAACTCGCTTTGGGTGCCGCCGAAATCGTCGCTTTCTATCTCTATCTGTCTCGATTCTTCAACCCGATTCAGAACATCGCCGACCAGTTGAACCACATCCAACGCGCCATCACCGCGGCCGAAAGACTATATAGTCTTATGGAAGTGGAGCCGGAAGTGGTGGATAAACCCGACGCGATTGAAATCGACCACTTCGAAGGATCGATTGAATTCAAGAACGTGTGGTTCGCTTACGAAGGTGAGAACTGGATCCTCAAGGACGTTTCTTTCAAGATCGAACCGAAACAAACCGTTGCCTTTGTCGGGGCCACCGGCGCTGGCAAAACAACCATATTGAGCCTGATATGTAGGAATTATGAGATCCAAAAAGGACAAATCCTCATCGATGGCATCGATATCTCAAACATCAAGATCAACTCACTCCGCAAAGCCATCGGCCAGATGCTGCAGGATGTCTTCCTGTTCTCGGGCACGATCAAAACGAACATTACCTTGCATGACGAATCGTTCTCTGATGAAGAAGTCAAAGAGGCTTGCGATTATGTGAATGCTTCGCATTTCATCGATCAATTACCTAACGGACTCCAAGAAGAAGTCATCGAAAGAGGCGAGAATTTCTCCGCCGGTCAACGGCAGTTGCTTTCGTTCGCCCGAACCATCTTGCACAAACCGCAGATCCTCATCCTTGATGAGGCGACCGCGAACATCGACACCGAAACCGAACTCCTCATTCAGGATTCCTTGGAACGGATCAAGAACATTGGAACCATGTTGGTTGTCGCCCATCGTTTGTCAACCATCCAACACGCGGACAATATCATCGTTCTCCAGAACGGCCAGATTTTAGAACAAGGCAATCACCAAGAACTATTGCGCAAACGCGGACAATATTACAAGTTATACGAGCTCCAGTACGCGGACCAAGAAGAAAGTTAACAGCCTCTTAATATTTAGTTAATAAATATAAAGGTATTTTTAAAAACATTAGCATTTATCGGAATTTCTTCCGCTTTTTTGTTAACCGGATATAATGCTAGTATGGGAACGAAAAAGCCATCGATTTATGACATCGCTGAAGCCGTTGGGGTTTCACCCGCCGCGGTTTCCTATGTCATTCATGGAAAAAACAAAGTCTCTCCGGCGACCCGTCAGCGTATTTTGGATGCGATGGAAAAAATGGGTTACACCATCGATAGAGCCGCCGCATCTTTGTCAACGGGGAAGAGCGCTTTGGTCGGCGTTTGTTTCCCGCTTCGCTCTCAATTCGAAGTCTTCTCGGACAACCCCTTCTACAGCGAATTCCTCGCCGCTTTCTCCAAAGAGGCAGCCGACCACGGCTATGATGTGGTGGTGGGTTACGTCCAATCCCCAGACACCTTCGAGAAATGGATGCTTTCCCGCCGACTCGACGGCGTCGTCGTGTTTGGCTTATATTCGCCGGAGATCTTCAAAATCATCCGTCGTCACCATATTCCGTTCGTGCTCAGCGACACTTATGAGAACCTGACTGATTGCAGCGTCGTTCGCGTCGCAGACGAAGAGGGCGGCTATCTGGCAGCGAGATATCTGCTCGACCAGAATCTGCACAAAATCGCCTTTGTGGGTGGCCAACTCAGCGAATCCAAAGTGGATGCCTATCGGTTTGGGGGCATGAAGCGCGCCCTCGCTGAGGAGAATTTGGAACCGGCGTACGCGCTTGAAACGCGGACGACCTTCGATGGTGGTTATGAAGCCGCCGAGGAAATTTATAAGAATCTCGGAAAGATCGATGCCGTTTTCTGCGGTTCGGACATCGTCGCCATCGGTTTGATGCGCCGCCTTCAAGAGCTTGGCGTCTCCATTCCGGACGACATTTCGGTGATTGGATTCGACAATCTCCAAGCCACCACCTACGTATATCCGGCCTTAACAACCATCGCTCAAGACATCTCTGCCAAAGGCCAGTTTGCCGCTGATAGCATCTTCCATTTGATTGAAGATCCATCTTC
>CAMYXQ010000002.1 GCA_947303105.1 uncultured Caryophanales bacterium
CGTAACCCGACTCCCCTTTCGTTTTCGGCGCAAAATCGCGATTAAAATGTAAAAATCAACTCAAAAATCAAGATAAGAGACTAAGAATTCTACGATTCGCCTACACGCAATAGAGTGGCTTTATAAAACTACGTTTTTATACTTGCGTCACGATGAAATCGCAAAAAGAGAAACTTCCAAAGGAAAAACGCAAATTCACCAAAAAAGAAATCATCATCTACGCCGCCATTGCTGCGGTGGCTCTAGGTAGTGGCTTCGGGGTGGGTTTTTATTTACATTCCGTTTTGAAGCCAACCATCATCGTTCTCACCGGCGACGCCGACAAGTATCGTGCCGATATGTCGGTCGCGCTCGCCAACTATGAGAAAGCCAAGGCCACCCGCAACTTCGTGAACACGATGACCCCGGACGAACTCGTGAACGTCGCCTTCTACCTCTTCGGTCAGAAGCCGACTCCGAAATCGACCAGCGTCGGTTATACCCAAGCATCGACCCTCGGTTTAAGCATTCGCCAGTCGATTCTCGACACCAACATCAAAGGGGCCGATGGCCGCCACTTCGAGGAGTCTTGCTCCGAAGGGATGATCAACTTCTATTTCCGGATGTACAGCGAAGATGGCATCACTCAGCGTTACTGGGTTCACGATAAGCCAAAAGATTTTACTCGCACCGACCTTGATCAGCCAGCGAAGATGACTGACGACGAATATCGCGAATTCGTTGGCAACTACATCTCCAGCGCCCTGCGTTACATCGTATCCGACAAGACCTTGCTCTACGACAAAGTCACCCCGTCCGGCGAGCCGAGCACCCTCGCTCGCGTAGACGGCGACAAAATCATCGTTGAGCTCGAACTCGACAAAGACAAATCGACGATGGATTACGGCAAACAGATGAAAGCCTATTCCGATCTGGTTACCGTCCCGACGTTCGATTATGTCCATCTCCGAGTCTTCATGGACTTGGATCTCAACCTGATTCGCATGGAAAACCACGAAGCTTACTTCGCGATGACGAACTCAGGCATCGGAAGCCCCCTCGAAGGCTTCCTCAACACCGTTTACTATCCGGATTCGACCGAGCCGATCCCGTCGCTCACGGATCCAATCACCTATCCGGAGAGTATATAAAACCAAAATCACAAGGAGGTTTTGAATGAGAAAGGAAAGAAAGCAGAAAACCAAACGCATTCTTGGCGCTAGTCTCCTGTTCTTTTCCGTTTTCGCCGTGGCAGCCGCAGGCTCCTTCTTCCTCATCCCGCAGAAGACGATCGAACGTCAGGTGGGTGAGGATGATCCAGTCGTCGAATTGACCGGCCGCCAGATCTTGATGGCGAACCTGCTTGACAGCGTGGAAACCGGCATCGGTGCCACCGTCAGCAAAGGCGTCGTCACGATCGAAGGCAAAACGGCAGGAAACGACAACGTTCTCACGTTAGATGGAACGTCGCTCAAGTTGCGGATGGATGCCTTGTCGATCCATGACATCGATTTAGTCGTCGATGCCAAAGTCGACTTCAATGGCAAAAACCGTGGTCTTGACGTCGCCTTGGTGAATGATGAACTCTACTTCAACGTCATCAACTACGACGCACCCCTTGACAGTGACGCCCACTCTTGGGATCTCAAGTACAAGGTCTCGACCGCATCCTACGATTCGGATCCACTCCGAATCGACCCCGAAACCGGTGGCATCATCCGTTACGAATACGGCAACCTTGACTGGATTATCGAAGATATCCTCGCCATTTTGACCGATAACAACGTGAACGTCACCCTCCCATCCTTAGCCAGCCTCATCAATGGCGGCGGCTCAGGCTCGGGCGAACAATCCAGTGAAGGCTCCGGCATGGATATGGCCGCCATCATGGACTCCATGAACGAGATGGAAGAAACCACGATCGAAGGCGCCCCGTACTTCACCTGGAATCTGGAAATCAACCATGAGATTTACCCGATTGGCTTCAAAGCCAATAACGCGACTGACTATCAAGTCTCTCGCATCGACTTCCCGGCTGTGAGCGAAGTTGCCGGCGTCGTCACCCAAGACATCTTCGAACTCAACGACCAGATCACCCTCGCCGTCCAGCTCGACGTTGTCACCAATGATTTGGAATTCGCCGTTCCTTACGATGCGGCCAACTACCGCCCGTTAGAGAACTCCCTCGCCCTCTTCGAGAAGATCGCGACCGTCGCCGGCACCCTCCAATTCGGGGCCGCCCTCGATCTCGACCTCTACTATGACGTCGATGGCGAAGAAGCCAGCGTCTATCGCTTTGCGAAAGACGAAATCCATGATCGCGCCAAATTGACCTTGAACGCCAACGCGGACCTCAAGGAACTCAAACTCAACGCGATGGATGCCGATCTTACCTTTGCGCAAGTCGGCGGCACCAACGGCAGCCAGGAAATCTCTGCCAAGTACATCCCCAATGGCGACGACCATGACATGTACATCAATGTGAACGATGTGCTCCGCGCCCGCACCTCCTATGTCGTGCTCGACGAACTCATCGGCAACATCAAAGACAACCTCACCTCTTCTAGCAGTGGCACCGAAGCCACCAGCGAAGCGACCACCAGCGTTCAGCTCTTCAAGGCGGAATCGGCGATCGGTCAGGCGATCCAAGCCGTCAAGGACAGCGCGCTCGTCAGCGGCATCGACAATGGTGTCTATGATTCCGCGCTCGACCTTATCGATTATATCGATAGCAACGACAACTACATCCGCATCGCCATCACCCTCGAACCGGTTGGCATCGAAGGCAACGTCATCGTCACCCTCGGCAAGGATGTCGTCGCTGGCCAAGGCCAGGGCAACCTCATCGACCCGCTCGTGACCATCGAATTCGACGCCATCAAGTTCGCCAGCTTCACCGTTGACGGCACCTTGGAAGTCGTCGATTACACCGCTCCGTCCATCACCGAAACCGAAGCGGCCACCTATCAAGAGATGAAACATCTCATCGGTCTTGGCGACCAAGTCATCGACATCGTCAACGACAAGGCGACCACCATCAACATCGGCGGTTCCTTCTATAAAGAAGGCTCCACCTCGAAAGATGGCGTCAACCCCGTCGGCGTCGTCCTCGAAGGCAAAGCCGCTTTGAACTTCGAAGACAAGATGGCGGTTGGTCTCCAACTCACCGCGAAGGAATACGAAGAAAAGTTCCTTCAGGATCATCACGTCAAATTCGACCTCTTCTCGGTCGAAGAAGAAGTGAACAATGAGCTGACCGACGTCAACTACGCGTTGTTCTCCTACGACTCCATCAATGAGATCGAAGAGGGCAACCCCTATGACAGAACCAATCCGAAGACATCCGATCCTTTGAAGGGCCGTATGTCGACCGCCAATCTTGGCGAGCTCGTCGAGAACATCATGGATTGGGCGACCGGCGTTGATAACCGCTTTGCGCGCATCAGCCGCGCTCTTGCCAAACCGGCCGACGCCAGCTTGCTCTCGCAGCTTACCTCTGGCAAATACTTCGCCCTTGCTGACCTCCACGTCATCAAGAGCGCGACCTTCGGCGACAGCGACGTCATCGTCATCAACGCCGAAAAACTCGGTCTCGATCAAGACATCACCATCAGCCTCGACTTCGACGCGAATAACGCCCTCGAGACCCTCGGTGTGTCCGCCGCCTTCGGCGAAGCGGGATCGGCGAATGTCCTCGACCTCAGCATCGGCCTCGAAGCCGGCGCTGCCTCCAGCGACATCACCACCCTCGAAGACCACACCTTGGCCAACTATGACGACTATGGTTCCCTCTTCACCCTCGTCGACTATCTCGTGAACACCACGACCGTCGGCGCCGTCTATGAAGATGGCCACGGCCAGTCGACCTTCGACATCAATGCCGCCGTCAACCTCAAGTTCGGCGACTACGACATGAGCGTCCTCGGTTCCCAGAACTCCTGGGTCAACCTCAACGCCCTCGTTTCCGTCGATGGCGCCCAGCTTCAGATCGCCGCTGACCTCGATGGCGTCCCCGTCATCAAAGGTCTCAACGGTCCGGAAGACAGCAAGTATTTCCGCGATCACGAATATGAAGGCGTGCGCGATGCGTCGTTCTACTATTACGCGGATGGCTTAGAGGTCAATGACGAGGTCATGATGACCCGTGATTCCTCCTATGGCCGTCTCCGCAACGTCAAGGACTCCGTCCTCCTCTCAGCCGATGACTTCGGTTCCGATATGGGCGGATGGCTCCTCCAGTACTTCCTCGGCGTCAACAGCGAGATTCTCGCGGACGATGACCCGAGCGCCGATCCGTCAACGGATCCCGCCCCGGCTTCCACCTCGGCTGGCCTCCCGCTTGCCCACGCGATGCACATCATGGATGTCTTCCATGGTATCGACTTTGTCGATAACAACGGTGCCCTCTCCTGGACGATCGATCTCGATCTCGCCAAACTCGGCTTCGGCTTCCTTGGCGATGCTTCCATCGTCATCCGCGGCGGCACCTACGAAGACCTCGATGGCAACAACTTCAAGGCGCTCAGTGGCTTCGGTCTCGAAGCGAACATCGCCTTGGCTGGAAAGCTCCAAGTCCTCAAACTCTCCGTCAACGCTGGCTTAGCCAACGTCCATGACGGCTTCTACGCCAACGTTTGGGAAGATGCGAACCTCACCGGTTTCCGCACCTACTTCAAACCGACCGCCGGCGACCGGGCCGCTTACGCGAGCGTTGCGAGTCGCAACCATGTCGGAACGGAACTTAACCCGCTCACGGCAGGTAACCTCTACTAATCTTCTTGTGTGAAATAAAGGGGTGCGTCCTTTGGGGCGCACCCCCCAACCTCTCCAAATTATGAAACTCAAAGCATTCTGGAAAACTTATCTCGGCAAGACGCTTCTAGGAAGCGCGATTGTCCTTTCCTCATGCTCTTTCATGACCGATTCGTTCGCCCGCCAGGCGCGCCAAGTCGAGGGAGAGGCCACCTATGCCGCGGTCACCGATGCGGGCGAAACCCATCAGCCGGCCTTCTTGCGCTCGTTCAGCTCGATGGCGCAGAGCGGCATCAGTTTCACCATTGACGAAGCGTCCGTGAAACTAGGATCAAATCTCAATAACATCCTCTCGATCGCGAATCCGGACAAGGCCATGGGTTCCTTCTATATCCATGGGCTCTCCTTGCATGGCATCCATTTGGATGTCCATCTCCCGTTGGACTACAACGGCTTCTCGCGCGGACTTGATCTTACTTTGACGGACGAAACGTTATACTTCAATTTGTTCAATCTCGATGCGGACACCTATGACGTCCGCTACAAAGTCGGCATCGCCCCCTATGACACTGAGGTCGCAGGATCTTCGGTCGATGGCGAGACCGGCGGCTATTACCGTTATGAATACGGTGATTTGGATTGGATGCTCGACGATATCCTCGAGACGTTGTCCGGCCTCAATCTCAAAATCGATAAAACCCGCTCCGAAACGAGCGTGAATACCAAAGACATCCTCGAATCCCTCGAGAATATCGAAGAAGGCACCTATGGTGGCAAACCATACTTTGTATGGAACCTTCCGATCGGCGAGAAAGTCTACCCGCTCGGCTTCCGGGCCAATGCCTCTTATCAGTGGACCGGCATCGACTTCCCGAGCAAGAGCCTCGGCGAAGCGGCGGAGTTCGCTTTGAGCGATGACGCGACGATCAAATTGTCCGCTTCGATTTATTCGAACCCGGATTGCCACATCGAAGCCCCGGCCGACGCCGATTCTTACCAGGACCTCGTCGATTCCCTCGGCCTCATCCATCGCGTGTGCGATTACGCCGGCAATCTCCGCTTCTCGGTCAAGACCGGCGAAGAAGGCCTCATCATCGGCCACTACGAAGAAGCCATCAATGGCGGTATGTATGGATTCAACCGCCCCGAAATCAATGAAACCGCGGTCATCAATCTCGATGCCGACATCGATTTCACCGACAAGATCCTCGGCGACACTTATGTCGATCTCGCATATACGTACGCCACGGCCACCCAGAACCTGCACATCCTCGTGACGGGCGATGGCGAGAACGCGTACGAAGAGATCTACGCCTCGCTCAATAGCCTCGTCAAAGCCAAGACCAGCAAGACGGTCATCGACGCGGTCGCGGGCTCCTTCCAAGACATCCTCAATGACGAAGACGTCAAGAATAGCAACTTCCAAGGTTTGCTCCCGATCACCGGCACCCTGTTCGATGCGATCGACGCCGTTAAGGCGTCCCGTGTCGTCACCGGCATGCAGGACGGCCATTATGAGAACATCATGGAAGCCATCTCCTATGTCGAAGCCTCGGCGAACACCATCGTCGTGCGAGTCGATCTGACGACTTTGGGCGCCTCGGGCAACATCATCATCACCCTCACGGGCAACGGGGCTTCGCTCGCCCGCGTCGAATTCGATCAAGCCGCCCTCGGTCCGTTCTCCTTCGATGGAACGATTTTGATCGGCGAATACGATCGCGTTCCGATGACCGATGAGCAGAAAGCCGAATACAAAGAGCTCCGTCACCTCGAAAGCGTCGCCGATCAACTCGCCAGAATCGCTGAAAGCGATCAGCTCACCGGCACGGTCGATGGCTGGGTTCTCAAGAACGGCACTTCCAGCGTCGTCACCAATGGCGTCCAAGTTGGCAACCGCTCTGCCGATCGCCGACAAGGCTTTACCATCTCCGGAACCTTCGGTTTCGATTTGGCCGCCAAGAAAGGCACCGGCACCGCCCTCATCGTCGACCGCAAAGAAGACTACGTGAATGACCATAACGTCATGATCGACGTCACCGGCGCCGAGCCGAAAGACGAAGAAGGCGAAGTCTATCAGACCGATGACGAAGCCGCCGCCAGCAATTCAGCCGACTTCCAATGGATGCTGTTTGAATATAATTCAAAGAATAACAGCAAACCATCGGGCGAGAACCGCAGCGATCCGAATAACGATCCGATCCGCGGCCGCATCTCCATCCATTCTTTGAACGGCGTCATCAAGACCTTCGCCGAATTATTGAATTCGGATGACCCGCGTTTCGAACGTCTCATCCGTCTGATCTACTTCTGGGATGCCGAATCCATGATCGATCACTTCATCGACGGACGTTATTTCGCGATGATGTCGCACGATCTATTCGAATACATCGATTTGGGCGCCCGCAAAGACGAATTCCGTCTGCCGGCCGATATCCTCGGCGTTCAGTCGCCGCTCGACATCATCGTCACCTATAAGGAAGACGTGAACAAAGATAATCTCGATGGAACATCGAGAACCATCGGCGGATGCATCGAATCGATCGAAATCGCCATGAGTTTCAAAGGCAAGAGCGATATTTACTTCATGATCACCCTCGGCGATCCGGTCATGCCGGAGATGCACTGGCCGAATCCGACGATCACCAACTTCGTGAACTATTCTTCTTTGAAGACCCTCGCCGAATATGGTTTGGGTATGTTCCAGCTCGGCGAGCAGCATACCGATTCCCAAGGGAATATCCGTTTCTTCTCCGGTTATCACATCCAAGGCAACATCCATCTGAGCATCCCGATCGCTTCCGACATCGACATCGACATCAATGCCTTCGTGCGTGTCGAGGGCGCGGATATCCGCATCATGGGCCTATTCAGTTTGCCGATTAAGTCTCTGCTTAAGTTGAACTCCAAGAGCCTTGTCAAAGGCGGTTCGCGTTACACGATGTTCTATATGCACCTATCCGACCAAGATGAGGAAGGATCGGTTTATATTCACCGTTATGACCATTATGGTCATGATTATTCGAGCACCGAGACCAGTATGTCCTTATCCGGCGATTATACCGGCGATACCTCGGTCGAAGATTACGAGTTCAAGACCCGTCTCACCTGGCAGACATTCAAGTCCGATATTTTAGGCTTTATCCTCAAGGATATTTTGGGCATGGGCACCATCATCACCGATAACCTCGAAAGCACCTCTTCTTCGGGCGGCTCGGCTTATCACGGCGAAGATATCATTAAGTCTTTGACTTACACCGGTCCGGCCGACAATGCGACTTGGAACGCCGTCATCGGCACTTCCGCGCTTGCGCATACCAGCAGCACGTTGCTTGGCGATTTGAACCTTACCTTAAAAGGCATCAAGAACAACAATAACGAAAAGACCATCAACCAGGTGTCTGGCTCAATGAATATTTTGGGTGGCGTCCTTGGCGTTACCTTGGATGCGTCCATCACCAATATCACCACGGCTGGCTATCACTATTGCTGGGATGATACGTTCCAATATGCCCCGAAGCAGATGAGCGCCTCCGTCAGCGGCTGGTTGATCAAGACCACCAATCTCACCCTTACCCGCCAGAATCGCGCCGCTTCTTTGATCTATGGCGATGAGCTCATGACCTTCGATGAAGATGGCAACTTCACCCTCGCTCCGAGCTTCGCCGCCTTGCCCTTCTCCACGACTCCGAATTCGCACGTATAAAACGCGCCCGAAATTCCTCATGGTTTCAAAAAGAGGTTTTTCGGTTTAATATATCCCATATGGAAAATTTAGCTTCTGTCGTCGGAAAGAATTTAACAGCCCTCCGCAAAGCGAAGGGAATGACCCAGATTCAGTTGGCGACCGAGATTCATTATTCGGATAAATCCATCTCCAAATGGGAGAATGGCTACGCCCTTCCAAGCGTCGATATTTTGGCCGATTTCGCCGCCTATTACGGCGTGACGGTCGATTATCTCATCACTGAGCAGAGCGAACAGGCCATCACCGAAACGGTCGAAAAAGAGGAACAAAGGTCAAGCCCGAACAAAATCATCGTCTGCGCGATGGCGGCGACCTTGATCATCTTCGCGGCCATCTTGATCCTAATCTCCAGCTTCTTGAATAACCTTCAAGGTGGGGCCCACAACACGCATTACTGGCCGGTTCTCACCTGGGCGTTGTCAATTACCTTCTTTGTAGAAGGTATCCTCTGCTGGCGGTTCTTCCATCGCCGGTGGATCGTCATCGTGATGTTCAGCCTCTTCGGCTGGTTCCTCATCGGATCGTTCGCCTTCCACTTCTGGTGGACGGACGGACGGGATGTCTGGTACGTCCTAAGCGCAGCGATTCCTTATCAAGTCATCCTCGTGTTGGCATTGAATTGGAAGAGACCGATTCACAAAGCGAAAGCGGTTGAGCCGCCAAAAGAAGAAAACAATGAAGAGAAAGCCTCCTGATGGAGGCTTTTCTTCTGGCTAACGATAGGATTATCCAACCTTGAAAATGCGAAGTTTTTCTAATGGCGAAAATTGGCAAAAACATAGTATTTATCAAATAAATAACATCTGTTCTATATCTGTAGAATTATCGGTTTTTAACGAGAATCCTCAGGTATTTACCTATTGCGGTGGGTCGGGCGGATGCGGCCGAGGAGATAAATACGAAAACGGGTTTAAGATCATTAAGTATTCATTTAAGAAAAAGCAAAAATCGCCCGAATAAAATAACAGCGATTATATTATTAAAATTCATTTTAAGCCGAAATAATAGGTATAAAAATAACGCGGATAACACTATGAAAAATAATTATTAATTGTCTTTACAATTTGAAACTTTGCATGACAGAAGCGGGCGAAAATCGGCCTAATTTTTGTTCATAAAGGGATTTTCTTATGCGTGCGAATACACGTATAATCTAGGTGGAGGTTTTGTTATGGGCATCTTTGTTATCAGTGAATCGAATGAAGGATTCCGCTTTTTGTTGAAGACACAGGGTGGTGAGATCTTAGGTCTTTGCCCTTACGTTGAAACAAAAGAGGAAGTGGACCAAATTGTTCGCCATGTTGATCGGTTAGCTTCAAAAGCCCCGATTGAAGATAAGACCGGCCGTTATCATGTTAAACACGAGGACCCCAAATTTATCGTGTTCGAAGATGAAAACCAGATGTTCCGTTACAACCTGCTCGCCGAAGATGGATCCTGCATCCTCTCCAGCACGGGCTATACCTCATTCGAAAAATGCGTTGAGACGATTGCCAAAGTTCGTAGAACCATCGCCGGCGCATCCAGAGATTGATTGTTTCGGCGGCTTTCGGGCCGCCTTTTCTAAAAGAATATGCTGAAAGATTGGAAAGAGCTTTTTGAAGCAGTTGCCGCGAAAGATTATGCGAAGACATTAAAATCTTTCCTCGACGACGAATATCAAAACCATACCGTATACCCGCCGAGAGACATGGTATATCAGGCTTTTAAATTGACGAAACCAGAAGATTTGAAAGTTGTCATCATTGGCCAAGACCCATACCACAATCCCGGACAGGCGATGGGCCTCTCTTTCAGCGTTCCACGTGGCTTACGAATTCCCCCTTCTCTAGTCAATATTTACAAAGAGATCGAAGACGATCTGCGCATTCCGATGAATTACCAATGCGGCGATTTGACTCCTTGGGCGCAGCAAGGAGTTCTTCTCTTGAATGCCTATTTGACCGTTCGGGCGAATACCCCTCTATCTCATGCCAGAGCGGAATATGAATCGTTCATGGCGGACGTTATGCGTTACATCGATCAGCTTGATCAGCCGATAGTTTTCCTTCTTTGGGGCGGTTTTGCGAAGAAATTTAAATCTTTTATCACAAATCCCAAGCATATTGCCTTCTGTTCGAGCCATCCTTCCCCGATGGCGGCAAATCATGGCGGCTGGTTCAAAAACCATCACTTCAGCCAATGCAATGCCTATCTCGTGGATAACGGGGTCGCGCCTATTGACTGGCGTATCGAATAACTCTATTCTTTAATCACCGGAGCTCGTGTGACGGGCTGAGAGGAATTGTAGACAATTCGACGGAACCTGATCCAGGTAATGCTGGCGGAGGTAACCTTTTTTGCCTCCGGACTGGAGGCATTTTATGTCAGAAGAGAAAAAGTTTGCCCCTTGGCTCAAATCCCATTTGTGGCTGATTGGCGGTTTGATTGGTGTCTTGGCTTTCCTCAGTTGGGCCGGGCCGATCCTGACTTCTAAGCCGATTGAAGCCACTTTTGCGGACCCTTATTGGACTTTTGCCCATGGTTCTCGGGCTAATGTCGGCATCGGGTCGATTCTGTTTGGCGTTAACGGTTCGCCGATCAATGGTTTCTTCCTTGCCTTCTATATCCTCACTTTGGGTGGTGTCGTCTTTTCGTTCCTTGGGATCAAGAAAGATTTCTTCTATGAGATCGCTTTGTTCTGCTATCTCGTTGCCGGCATCTCTTTTATCAGTTCGCCGGTCTTCTATGACTTCGCCCTTTGCAATGCGACAGTTGGTACTTCCGAGTTGATGAATTACCTGGAAGATTGGGGGTCGGAAGCTTCGACTAAATTGACATTTGGCGCAACATTTTCTTGCGTGATGAATTTCCTTGGTGCGATCACCATTTTCTCCGCCGATTTTGAGAAGAAAAGATTCACCGTCCGTGACATGGCGGAGATTGCGATTTTTAGTGCAGTGGCCGTCATTCTCGATCTCGTCCAGCATCTCTTGCCTTCAATTGGTGTGACGGGCGGTTCAATTGGTATTGCCATGCTGCCGTTGTTCTTCGTCGCCTTGCGGCTTGGACCTCTAGCTGGTTTCCTTTCCGGCGGTCTCGTCTATGGCTTAATTACCTGCCTTACCGATGGATATGGCATTGTTTTCTATCCCTTTGATTACCTCGTTGGCTTTGGTTCTGTTGCCATCTGCGGTTTCTTCAAACCCCTTGTTTTTGGTAAGAACCAAAAAACATACAATCTCAAAGGCGAAATCTTCATCTTGGTCGGCGTTATCGGTTCAGCGGTGGTCCGCTTCCTTGGAAGCAGTATCTCTTCCATCGTGAATTATGGTTACAACATCGTTGCCGCTTTCGCTTACAACTATATCTACGTCTTTGCCAGCGCCGGGATCTGCGCCGTCATTCTAATGGCCCTTTATGGACCTCTCGCCAAGCTCAATGCCGCTTTTCCCAGTCGCAGCGTCGATGCGCATTAGCCAATAGGCAATCTTCGTGATATTATTGTTACTCGTTCCGGAGGTAACCCCATGGAAGAAAAAGAATTAGAAACCAAAGTTGACGAAGTCGTTGAAGAATCCGACTTCGCCGATGAAGTGAAACCGATTGAAAAACCCGAAGAGAAACCGGTTGAAGAACCGAAGTCCGAAGCCGAAAGCGTCAATATGTACAACGAGGATGTTGAAGTCGACCCCGATTATGCGAGCGGCGCCAACAATCCTTACAAGAAGAAAGCCAAAGGACCAGAGCCCGCGTTCGAATATGAACACGAGTCGCTGAAGAAAGCCGAAGAAGCCCGCCAAGTATTTCACAAGAAATACAAAAAAGCCGGCATCGTCAAATGGATTCTGACCGCCGTTGCCCTCGTCGGCATCATCCTTGGCTATGTCTTGCCGACCTTCACCGGTTCGGAAGAATGGCGCAAGAGCAATGGACCGACCTACGTCATGCTCGGCATTCTCGTCGCGATGATCATCGCCCTTGCTTTGTTCAGTTTCTTGTCCAGACGCATCAACAACAAAGGCATCAGCGAATATCTCGATAAGTACTATGTACTTAGCAACGAATATGTCTTCGATGGCTTGAACCTTGCCGATCTCAGTGGTTCGCTCGCTGACAAGATCGAAACCGCCGACCTCACCGCCTGCGCTCTGTATAGCAGAGTCGACCGCGTCGGCAGCAGAGGTTTGCTCCATTTCGAATACAACAACGTTCCTTGCAGCCTCGTCGATTGCTCGGCTTCCGTCGCGGTGGGCCGCAACATGTCGACCGTCTTCGTTGGCAAAATGCTCCGCGCCGAGAACACCTGGGATGCCGATGATGTCATCGTTTACATCAAGGGAAACAAGCGCGCTTTGCCGCCGACCAACCTTGAAGGTTATCAGGTTGTCGAAGACAAAAAGGATCACGTCATTTACGGTCTTTCCAAGAAGAAGCTTCTTCCGCAGAAGACCCGCGAAGCCATTGCCAAGATCCGCACCGACAAAATTCTTGTCGACTGCGCCATCGCCATCCGCAAAGGCACCACCTACATCATGATGGGTTATGAGGATAGCTTGATGGTTCCGCCTCTTGAGCACCCCCTCAATCCGGCGCCCCTTAGCAAATACAAAGAGGATCTTAAGGTCGTTCTCGAAGTCGCCGAAACCCTCTATCGCTAAACAAAAAGAAGTCACCCTCCTTCGCGGGCGGTGATTTTTTGTTCTTCCAATAGGAAGGAAAGCATTCCCTTGCTATAATAAAGCCACGACCACTTCAGTGGGGGCTGCTTGTTATGGATGAAAAACTGAAAGACGCACGTTTTCAAAAATGGATTGTCGTGCAAGCTTATAAACATGATGGGACTCTCCATCGTCAATGGAGTCCGGCTTTTTTAGCGGAAGAAACCGATGATTATTGGGCCTTGTCCAGCAGGGCGTCGCTCGTCGTCGAAAGCGATGGCCGCCGGTGGATGACCAAGGAGCACGCGGTGTTCATTCTTTTCAAACATTCCTGGATGAATGCCATTTGCATGATCAAAGAAGACGGCAAAATTTCCTACTATGTGAACATCGCTTCTCCGACCATTTGGGACCAAGGATATCTCAAATACATCGACTACGATCTCGATGTGAAGTTGTTCCCGGACGGCATGATGAAAGAACTCGATATCATGGAGTTCGAACGCCACATCCAAACCTATGGTTATTCTGCCGCGTTAACTCGCGCCGTCACCAATTCGATGCATCGCGTCATCGGCCTCATGAAGGAACGGGTTTTCCCGTTCTCCGATGCGGAGATTCATAGAATCTACGACAAATTCATCGAGAACACGAAACCGTTCTCGGTCAGCGAAAGGGACCACAATGCGATTTGAATTCGTCAGTGAGTCTCGCGAACAAACCAAAGCGTTCGGCGCGTTGCTTTCGAAGTTCGCTTTCCCTGGCGAGGTCATACTTTTAGAAGGCGATCTCGGGGCCGGGAAAACAACCTTCGCGGGCGGCTTTGCCAAAGGCCTTGGCATCGAAGAAGAAGTCATTTCGCCGACCTTCAATATCATGAAATGCTACTTCAATGGGCGTATCCCGATGTTTCACATCGACGCTTACCGTTTGGAGAATCAGAACATCGAATTGGGTCTTGAGGAATTCATCGAAGGCGATGGCGTCTCTCTGATCGAATGGCCCGTTTTCATCAAACCATTGATTCCCGATAACCCCCTTCATATCACCATTCATAATCTCGGTGATGACCGCCGCCAGTTCATCATCGAAGGCGAAGGCGAACAATACGCGCCTTTATTTGTCGAATTGGAGAGATAAACAATGCTGACGCTTCTTTTGGATAGTTCAAACGCGAATCTCTCCGTTGGTCTGGCCAAAGACCACCATTTAATCGACTTTGTGCATTATGACGCCTGGCAGCGCCAAAGCGAACTGATGGTCAATGAGGTGAAAACTTTGTTGGAACGGAACCGTTTTAGTCACGCTGATTTAGACGCCGTCATCTCCGCCAAAGGACCAGGTAGTTATACGGGCGTGCGCATCGCCTTAACGATCGGCAAAGTCATCGCCAGCGCTTTGAATATCCCGCTCTATATCGTTTCCAGTCTTGAAGCGATGAAAGATCCAGACAAACCTTCGGTTTGCGTGTCCAATGCCCGCAGCAAACGAAGTTATATCGGCGTCTATGATGGGAACGAAGTTCTCTTACAGGACACCATTTGGACGAATGACGAGGTGCTCGCTTTTTTAAAGGATCATCCGGACCACGTTCTCCGTGGCGAAGGAAAACATCTCGGACTCGATATTGTCCCAAGCAATCCTCTCGAAGTCTTGAAGGATTGCGACGACGAAAAGCATTTATGCGCTGACCCGTTGGGGGCCAAGCCGGTTTACTTGAAGGACAACGGATGATGGATATCAAGTTACGGAAAATGGTAGAAGCGGATATCCCTGCCGTCACCGCCTTGGAGCAGGCTTCTTTTGCCCATCCTTGGCCGGAGCGGGAAATCCGTTACGAAATCACCGAAAACCCCTGTTCTGTCATCTATATCGCTGAAAAAGATGGGGAAATCGTTGGATATTTGGATTTCATGATCACATTCGACAGCGCGACGATCAACCGGATCTGCGTCCTTCCCGCCCATCGGAAACAAGGCATTGCCTATGCCCTTCTCGAACAGATGGTCAAGGAATGCAAAGCCCAAGAAGAGGAAGTGGATTGGATCACTTTGGAAGTCCGCAAGAGCAATGAAGCCGCCATTAAACTGTATGAGAAAAACGGCTACGAATACGTGACGACGAAACCGCATTATTACGACGACGGAGAAGATGCGGTCTATATGATGAGGAGCATTATTTCATGAGCAAGATTCTGGCTATCGAATCCAGCTGCGATGAAACCGCGGTCGCCATCACCGACGGCGGAAAGCTTTTGGCTAACGTCGTTGCCACCCAGATCTCCGTCCATGAGAAATACGGCGGCGTCATGCCGGAAATCGCTTCGCGCCTCCATTGCGAGAACATCGCCGTTTGCCTCAAAGAGGCACTCGAACAATCCGGTCTTCGTTATGAAGACTTGGATGCGGTCGCCGTTACCCGCGGTCCCGGTTTGATCGGTTGTCTTCATATCGGTATGCAGGCGGCCAAATCAATCGCGATGCTGTACAACAAACCGCTTATCCCCGTTCATCACTTGGCTGGCCATATCTATGCCAATGAATATGTAGGCGAACTTAAGTTCCCGTTGCTATGCGTCGTCGTCAGCGGTGGCAACACCGAACTTGTCATCATGCGGGATCATCTCGATTTCGAAATCATCGGCGAGACCAAAGATGATGCGGTCGGGGAATGTTACGACAAAGTCGCCCGTGTTCTCGGGCTGCCATATCCCGGCGGTGTTCCAATCGATCAGCATGCCAAGAATGGCAAACATACCTACGATTTGCCGAAACCCCTTCACGGACAAGGCTATGACTTCTCCTACAGCGGTCTGAAGACCGCGGTCATCAATCTCGTCAACACCTTGAAAATGAAAGGCGAGGAAATCCGCATCGACGACATGGCTCGTTCTTTCCAGGATGTCGCCATCGGAATGATTCTTGAGAAGACAGTCAAAGCGGCTTTGGATTTCAATGTGAAACAAATCGTCTTGGCCGGTGGCGTCAGCGCCAACAGCTACCTCCGTGAGCAGATGCACAAACGTTTTGATAACAGTGGCATCGAACTGATCATCCCGCCGATTTGGTGCACGACCGACAATGCGGCGATGATCGCCAAAGTCGCCGAACATCTATATGAAGAAGGATTCTCGGCGCCGCTCACCATTGGGGTAGACCCCAATTGGAAAATTGACCATTTTCGCGAATTTGATTCGTGATTCCTTTGACTAGGAATCAACTCGCGTTTAGGATTTATTCACGCAGGGAGGAAAAAACCATGCAGAAGAAAGCGTATGAAATCAAACAGTTATTCGCTCGCTTTGCCGCGAACGAATCTTTGCCCTTCGACCAGGAAATTTTCGTCGAAGGATGGGTTCGTACCAATCGCAATTCGGGCAAAATCGCTTTCATCGAACTTCACGATGGCACTTGCTTCCGTTCTTTGCAGATTGTCTATGGTCCTGAGCTAAAGGATTTCGAAGCCGTCACCCATTACAACACCGGTGCGGCGATCGGCGTCCGCGGCAAACTCGTGGCCACCCCGGAGGGGCAGCAGCCCTTCGAAGTCCACGCCGCGGAAATCATCCTCCTCGGCTCCGTTTCCGATGACTACCCGCTTCAAAAGAAGCGCCATACTTTCGAATATCTCCGCGAGGAAGCTTATCTCCGTCCGCGCGCCAACACCTTTGATGCGGTGTTCCGTCTCCGTTCCGTCTTGGCCATGGGCGTCCATACTTATTTCCAGGATCGCGGATTCGTTTATGTCCACACCCCTGAGATCACCGCGAACGACGCCGAAGGCGCCGGCCAGACTTTCCTCGTCGCGACCGATGCCAAAGATCCGGTCAACGACTTCTTCGGCCGCCGCGCTTCGTTGACCGTCTCTGGTCAGCTCCATGGCGAAGCCTTCGCGTTGGCGTTCAAGAACATCTATACCTTCGGCCCGACCTTCCGCGCCGAAAAGAGCAACACGACCAGACATGCCGCCGAATTTTGGATGATCGAACCGGAAATCGCGTTCGCCGATCTGGAAGACGATATGGATTTGATTGAGGATTGTATCAAATATCTCATCCGTTACGTCATGGATCGTTGCCCTGATGAAATGGCCTTCTTCGACCAGAGAATCGCCCCGGGAACCATCGCCAAACTAGAGGCCGTTCTCAACGCGCCGTTCACCCGTATGGAATACACCGAAGGCATCCGTCTGCTCCAAGAAGCGGTGGCCAAAGGCCATAAGTTCGAGAACAACAAAATCGAATGGGGCATGGATCTCCAAAGCGAGCACGAACGTTATCTCACCGAAGAGATCGTCAAAGGCCCGCTCTTCCTCATCAACTACCCGAAGGAAATCAAAGCGTTCTATATGCGTGAGAACGATGACGGCAGAACCGTCGCCGCCTGTGACTTACTCGTCCCGGGCGAAGGCGAAATCGTCGGCGGCAGTGAGCGTGAAGAACGTTATGACGTCCTCAAAACGAAGATGGACGCGCTTGGCAACACCAAGGGTTTGGAATGGTATCTGAATCTTCGCCGTTTCGGCGGTTGCCGCCATGCCGGATTCGGCATCGGCTTCGATCGCTTGATCATGTATATCACTGGCATCGCCAACATCCGCGACACCGAACCGTTCCCGAGAACATCGAATAATTTGAAGTATTGATTATGGCCAAACAAAAGAAAATCCTGACACCCGAAGAAAAAACCGCCTTGTCCAGGCGGAGGATTTTCTATGGTCTAATCGCGTTGATCGCCGTCATGATCGTGTTGATCGCGTGGGCGATCATCGAAATCTTTATTTGATCACTCTTGATCATTAGGGGAGGCATTGTCCTCCTCTTTTTGTACTGGTCTGACGCCAGGGATCGGGCCGGGGCCAGGATACACGTTATCGTAGTAGTTGTAGTCGGTGAGGTCTTTCTTAAAGACCGAACGGGCGCGGCGATCGACGAAGATGGCGCGAGCAACGAAAGCCCAAAGAACGAAGAACAAATACGTTCCGCCGACGAGCCACAAGGTGCAGAGGATATAAGAAGGATAATAGGCACCCACAAAGTGAGGCGTATTGATAAGCGCGGGCCAGCTCGCTAAGATGCGCATTCCCCAGACGGTCGCGTAGTAGGCATCATTGCCGAAATCCCACTGATAGAACAAGGTGCCGAATTCACCCCAGAAATTCCGGGTCCATTCATCGGTCACGCCGGCGTAAATGACATAGAACAAAACGGAGACAAAGAGAATTAAGAGCGGCGGGGTGGCTTGGATGAACAAGCGGCGGGCATTTTTGATGCGGGCATATTTCCGGAAATGCTTCTCATCTTCGATCACCCGATAACGGACGGCATCGCTTACATCCTGGTCGAGGCGTTTGCCCATCCCTAAGGTAATGACGCGGATGAGAGCGCCGATCAAAGCGGCGACGATGAAAATGAGGGTCAGGATGACCGCGGCGATGATCAGCAAGCGGCGATCGGTCTCATTGAGGTTGACGGGGCTAGAATAAATCATCATATCCATCGTCCTCCTGTTTGATCTCGCTCGGGGCATCCGAAACATCCTGGGTCGGTTCGTCTGCGGCTAAATTTTCCGGAATTGCGGGGAATTCCTGATTTTGGGTTGGGGTTTGATCGATATAAGTGGGCTGCTTGGCAACGGACGGAGAATCGTTGTTCGGCAAGCTTTGAGGCTGTTCTTGGGCCGGCGCGTTTTGCGGCATGCCGTAGTAATTATTTTGAACGTAGGTCGGGCCTTGGACCGGGGCGACATCGGGTTTGGCTTCTTGATACATCGCCTCTTGCTGGGCCTTGATGGCGCGGGCGACCGCCTCATCCTCTTTTAACGGGACAAGGAAGGAATCGCCTTTGAAGAAACGGATCGTTCCACGGAAAAAGAAATATACTCCTTGACCGAACGCGTATAGGGCGCCGACGGCAATCCCTAATACGAGGAACGGGAAGAGAAGGAGGTAGACCATTCCGACACCGATGTACTTCAGAAAACGACCCATGTGATTATTTTGCCTTACTCTCTTTCGTTGTCCACTTAATTCTTCTTACGAAGATTAACATTATCAGTCCAAAAAGGAACGGGAACAAGGAGGCAAGAAGAATTCCGCTGCCCTCCGGCATGAAACGGTGGAGGATCGCGAAGAGGAAGATGCCAACCAAAACGGCGACGCCGGACAAAATCCAAAGTAGCTTGTCGCACGCAGTCAAAAGGTAATAAACACTCATGATGCCAAAGAAGACGCCAGAGACGACAAAAGCCAATCCAACTGGGAACGAAACGAAGCCAATGCCCACTCCCAGACCGGAGAAGAACACGGCGAGAGAAGGAATCAAAATGACCGACCAACCCTCTTCGGTATTGAGAGAGAATCTTTCATAAAAGATTCCGATGAGAATATGAGACAAAACCATCTCCGCTAAACCAATACCCAAAAGGAACGCGGGGATGGCGGGGCGGACATGGGTGTTTTCCGCCAAACCAAGAATCTGCAGCGAGTCTTCGATGATGTCGATTTCGTAAACGCCTTTGATGAAAAAGAAGGCGGCATAATTGAAGGCCAAAGTCAAAACGGCCCCGACGAAAATCGCCAAGGATAACGGAAGCTTATTTCGTGACATAATGCCGTATATTCCGCCGGCAAGGATGGATGGGACGAAATAGAATAACGCCTCAGTCAGGTTGAAAAATGAGGCGGCGACGCTAAGCAAGGAAGCCGCGATCATGAAAGGCAAGCTGTAGCGGATCGAAGTGATGCGAGTGCCGAGTGCCGAAGCGGCCGCCAAGATAAAAACAACCAAGAAAGATACGACAGGCAAAAAACCGCCGAGAACCGATAACACGACGATGACTCCGGCAAGGATGCCGAGGAAGGCGATGTTCTGGGCGGGAGTTTTTCTTTCCTGGATGAGCGGCATGGACATATTTTCGCATGTTTTATGTAAAATTCTCCATTTCTTGCGTATTTATTGGTGAGAAAGCGCAACCTCATCTCCTTAGCGTTATCCCATGAACCTCTCTCCCCCTGCGCTTTCTCTTCAAAAATCTTTATTCCTTCTCTTTATGAGAAGGTCAGAAAAGAGTATGCTTATATCGTTCCCTTATGAACGATTCCAAGGTCATGCTCAACGAACGCCAGCTGGAAGCGGTCACGACCGGCAGCCAATATGCCCGCGTCATCGCCGGCGCCGGGTCTGGCAAAACCGCAGTTTTGACGCGCCGTATCGCTTTCTTAATCAGCGAGTGTCACGTGGACCCAACCCGTATTTTGGCCATCGCTTTCACCAACAAAGTTGCCCAGGAGATGCGGGAACGCGCCAGCAAGATCGTTCGTGACACCATTCATTACGACCCGAATCTTCATATCTCTACGTTCCACTCATTCTGCGCGCGTTTTTTACGCACCGAATGTCGCCTCTTAGGTTATCCGATCGGTTTCTCCATCTATGATGAAGAAGATCAAGGGAAAGTCGTGAAGAATATCGCGGTGGACCTTGGCTATAAAAAAGGCGACCCCATCGTGAAGACGGCGTTGTCGTATATCCGTCGGAACAAAGGCAAAGGCAAATACCCGGAGAACATCAGCAAAGAGCATTTCCGTTCCGAAGAGGACAGAATCAGCTTCCAGTTCTACGAAAAGTATGAGGAATACAAACAAAAAGGCTATGCCTTCGATTTTGATGACCTCTTACTGAAAACAATCGAAATCCTCGAAATGGATGAAGTCGTGCGTTCCAAATGGGCCGATCGTTTTGACTGCATTCTGGTCGATGAGTTCCAGGATACGAACGACATTCAGTTCAAGCTCATGCGCTTGCTGATGCGTCCGGACACCAGCGTCTATGTCGTGGGTGACCCTGACCAGACCATCTACACCTGGCGCGGCGCAAACCCGAACATCATCCTGAATTTCGAAGGGATGTTCCCTGGCGCGGAAACGATCATTCTCAACGAGAACTATCGTTCTACCCAGAATATCTTGGATGCGGCGAACAAACTCATCGCCCATAACAAGAAACGTGTCCCGAAGGATTTGTTCACGAAAGCGGAATCCGGGACGAAGATTCAAACAAAGGTGGCTTCATCCGTTGATTATGAAGCCGATTGGGTCGTCGCCAAGATCGCTGAGCTCGGCCGCAAAGAAAGAATCAACGGCGAACCCCAATATCGGAATTCGGCGATTTTGTATCGTTCTTCTTATCTGACCCGCCCGTTCGAAGCCGCCTTAAAAGACCACGGAATTCCGTACCGGATTTTTGGTGGGTTACGTTTTTATGAGCGTATGGAAGTCAAAGACGTTTTGGCTTACATCAACTTGCTGGTCAATGACTTCGATAATGTCTCCTTCGAGCGCATTTGCAATGTGCCTAAACGCGGTGTGGGTGACACGTCGCTCGCCCGCATCCGCCAAGAAGCGATCGCTGCCAACTTGTCCGAATATCAATATATCCGCAACATCGATCAGTTCCGCGACGTCACCGAAGTGCCGACTAAGGTTATCAATGCACTTTCATCTATGATGAAAAAGATGGAGGATGCCCGCCGCAAGCTCGATGAACGTCTCGAAGCGTACTCTGGCATTCTCCATGACTTAATCTCGGATTTGGGTTACCTGACTTATCTCGCCGAAGAAGAGGAACCAGACGAGGATCGTTTGGGCAATGTCAACGCGTTGTTTGATGACATATCCCATTATTTGTCCAACAACCCCGAATCCAGTTTGGCCGAATATTTGCAGAACGTTTCCTTACTAACCGCCCAGGACGATATGAGCAGTGGGAACTATGTTTCCCTCATGACGGTCCACGTCGCAAAGGGGTTGGAATTCGATCATGTCTTCGTCATCGGCATGAATGCCGGGACGTTCCCCTCGCAACGCGCCCTCAATGAAGAAGGCCGCGATTCGGAAGAAGAGGAACGGCGCCTTGCCTACGTTGCGTTCACGAGAGCTCGCAAAGATCTCTTCCTCAGCTGCAACCAGTCGTATTCCTATGTGACGGATTCAAAAGCGAATCCCTCGCCATACTTCGCGGAAGCCGGAATCGAATTGCCCAAACACAACGACTTCACGAGCAATCGCGTTTGGAACGATTACCATGCGCCGAGAAAGAAACCCGCTACGTGGGACGATTACTTCGGCGATGGCGATGCCATCGATCCATTCGAGAAACAAGAGAAACGCGCCGAGCCAGCCGAACCAAAGAAAAACGGCATCGATTGGCATGTCGGCGATCGCCTCCATCACGAGAAGTTCGGTGATGGGGTCGTCGTGGAACTCTTAAGCGCCAATATCATCATCGTCAATTTCGATGAGTGTGGTAAGAAGACATTGATGTCTTCACACCCCATGCTCAGCCGCATATCCAGCAAAGGAGGGGAAGCATGACCGTTGAAGAAGCCCGTTCGCGTATCGAAGAACTGACGGTTCTGCTCGAACGCTACAATTACGAGTACTATGTGTTGAATGAGTCCTCGGTGAGCGATGCCGAATTCGATCGCCTCATGCAGGAACTCATCCATCTCGAAACCGAATTTCCCGGACTCAAAAAGAAGAACAGCCCCTCCCAGCGCGTTGGCGGCATGGTCCAGAGCGAATTCAAGAAGATCCCCCATAAGCGGTTGATGCTTTCCCTTGGAAACGTCTTCAATGAAGACGAAATGCGCGACTGGGATCGCCGCATCCGTTCTTTGAGCAACAAAGCCGAACTCGAATATGCCGGCGAGGTCAAAATCGATGGCCTTGGCATTTCTTTGATCTATGATCATGGTGAACTTCAGCATTGCGTCACCCGCGGTGATGGCGTCATGGGCGAAGACGTGACCGCGAACATCATCACTATCCGTTCGATTCCTTTGCGCGTCAAAGAAACCCGCCCGTTCGAAGTACGCGGCGAGGTGTTTATGAGCAAGCCCACGCTGGCCCGCCTCAACGAAGAGCGCGAAGCGCGTGGCGAGCCCCTATTCGCGAATGCCCGCAACGCAGCCGCAGGCTCCGTTCGCCAGCTCGACTCCCGCATCGCGGCCTCGCGTAATCTCGATGCTTTCTGGTACTACCTCGTCAATGCCAGAGAACTTGGTATTCATAGCCACCTCGAAGCGTTGAATTGGCTCGACGAGCAAGGATTCCAAACCAACCATGAACGTCGTGCTTTGCACGGCGTTGAAGATATCATCGCCTATATGCGTGACTACGCGGAAAAGCGTCCGAACCTGCCGTATGACATCGATGGTCTCGTCATCAAAGTGGATGACTTAGATGCCTATGATCGTTTGGGCTATACGGCCAAAGAGCCGCGGTGGGCCATCGCCTATAAGTTCCCGCCTGAGGAAGTGACCACTCGCTTGCTTGGCATCGAAATCACCATCGGACGCACAGGCCGCGTTACGCCTAACGCTATTCTCGAACCCGTTCGCGTCGCTGGCTCGCTCGTCCAGCGCGCGACCCTCAACAACGAGAACTTCATCCAAGATAAAGGTTTGATGATCGGCGACCTCATCGGCTTGCACAAAGCCGCGGATGTCATCCCCGAAGTGACCGGTCCGATCGTTTCGCGCCGCACCGGGGAAGAAATTCCCTGGACGATGCCGGAGAACTGCCCCATCTGCGGACAACCGTTGACTAAAGTCAAAGGACTTCATTACTGCCTCAATCCCGAATGCGATTCGAAGAAAATCGAAGGCATGATTCATTTCGCCAGCCGCAACGCGATGGATATCGATGGCATGGGTGACCGCGTCGTCGAAGAATTCTTTGCCGAAGGTTTCATGCGTGACATCCCTGACATCTATCGTCTGGAAAACCACGCCCAAGAAATCAAAGAGCTCGATGGTTGGAGCGACAAATCGATCAATAGCCTTTTGGCGGCAATCCAAGTCAGCAAACAGAAATCATTAGAATGCTTGCTCATCGGCCTCGGCATCAAAGAGGTCGGCGAACGCATGGCAAAGACCTTGGCCAGAAAATATAAGAACCTCGATGCCTTAAAAGAAGCGAGTGAGGAAGAGCTCCTCGCCATCAAGGACGTCGGTCCGGTGGCGGCCGATTGCATCGCCCGTTGGTTCCGTGACGAAAAGAACATCCAAAAAATCGAAGAACTCCGCGAACTCCACCTGAATTTCGAATATTTAGGCGTGGATACGATGGATGTGAACAACTACTTCTATGGCAAAACGGTCGTCCTTACTGGCAGCTTGGAACACTATTCAAGGCAGCAGATGACTGAGATCCTCGAAGGCATCGGCGCTCGTTGCTCGGGGTCCGTTTCCAAGAAAACCGACATCGTCATCGCCGGTTCTGACGCGGGCAGCAAACTGACCAAAGCCCAGGAACTTGGCATCCTCGTGATCGACGAAGAAGAGGCGATGAATCACTTAGGAGGGTCCGGGCGTTAAGGCGCTCGCGCTTGTAAGAAAACCGTTAAGTGGTATTCTTTACGAGGTAAAGAAATATGAAAACGATAACAATTGACGTCCTAAAAGATGCGGCCAACCGTCTTCTTTTCGACCTGACTGAAGCCGAATATCAGACCCTGTATGAGGAATTCGGCATCTTGACCGCCCAGATGAAAGCGATCGGCGAGACCGGCGACCTCAGCAAATACGAACCGATGACTTTCCCGTTCGACTGCGAGACTTCTTTCCTCCGCGAAGACGAACCGGTCAAACCATTGTCCCGCGAAGAGGCTTTGTCCAACGCCAGCAATAAACTCAATGGGCAGATCAAACTGCCGAAGGTGGTGCTATGAGTTACTTAGATTTACCCATTCGCGCCATCCACGAAGCGCTGGTCGCCAAAAAGACGACCCCGGTTGAATTAGCCAAAGAAGCCATCGCCCGCGCCAAAGCGGACAAAGAGAACGCTTTTGAAACCATCGAAGAGGAAAAGGCTTTGGCCTTCGCCGCTTCTCTCGGCGAGCCGGAAGCCGACAATCTCCTTTGGGGCATCCCGTATTTAGCCAAAGACAATTTCTCAACCAAGGGAATTGAAACAACCGCTTCCAGCAACATTTTGAACGGATATGTTCCGTTATTCGATGCAACCGTCATCACCAAACTCAAGGAACGCAAAGCCGTCTTGATCGGCAAAACGACCTTGGATGAGCTCGCGATGGGCGGCACCGGAACAACCGGTCACAAGGGCATTACTTATAACCCGTTCGATCCTAAACATGAACGTTTGATTGGTGGATCCAGTTGCGGCAGCGCCGCGGCGGTCGCTTCTTCCATTGTCCCGTTCGCGCTCGGCAGCGATACGGGTGACTCCGTCCGTAAACCAGCATCTTATGCTGGTCTTGTTGGCATGAAGCCGACCTGGGGCCGGATTTCCCGTTATGGTTTATTCCCCTTCGCTCCGTCATTGGATCACGTTGCTTATTTCACTCGGAATGTCGATGACTCCGCGATTGTCCTTGAAGCGTTATCGGGTCGCGACGAACATGATTCGACCAGTTCAACCAAACCTGTCGAAAATTATGAGTCCCATGTGAAAGACGGCATCAAAGGCAAACGGATCGCCATTATCAAGGATATTAATGATTCAATCACCAACGCCGATCTTATGCGCTCATTCAACGCATCCGTGGATGCGCTTCGCAAAGAGGGCGCGATCGTCGAAGACGTCCTCTTTGGTGAGAAGATGCTCCAGTCTCTCTATCCGACCTATATGGTCATCAGCTGCGCTGAAGCGACCAGCAATAATGCGAACTTAGATGGAATCAAGTTCGGCCCGTACTACGATGGAAAGTCCTATGCGGAAGCGATGTACAACGCCCGCACAAAAGGGTTCAGCGAACTCATCAAACGTCGTTTCATCATCGGTTCCTACTGCTTGATGCGCGAAAACAAAGAAGAGCTCTTCTTGGCCGCCCAAAGAAATCGGGCGAAGATCGTCGAAAGATTGAATGAAATCCTAAAGGATTACGATTTCGTTTATGTTCCGGCCGCCCCGTCCGTCGCTCCGCTTATTCATCAATTGAGCGACAAATTAAGCGCCGAATATCTCATTGCCGACAACCATCTTTGCCTCGGCAATTTCGCCGGTCTGCCTTCGATCACCGTTCCACTCTGCTTGCAGAATGGTTTGCCGATCGGCGTGAACCTCATGGGCAGAGCCTTTGAGGAAAGCGACTTATTCGCTGCGGCTGAAGTCATTGAGGAAATCACCGGCCTTGCCAATCTCAGCGTGCTCAACAGAAAGGAGGGCAACTTATGAATTTCGAACCTGTCATCGGTTTGGAAATCCACGTCCAAATGAAGACGCGGTCAAAGATGTTCTCCGCTTCGCCGAACGGATTCTCCCACGATCCCAATACCCAAATCACCCCGCTCGATATGGGCTTCCCTGGTGCCATGCCTGTCGTCAATAAACAGGCGGTCATCAACGCGATCCGCGTCGCGAACGCTCTGCATATGACCATTGACCACACCCTCTATTTCGATCGGAAAAACTACTTCTACGCTGACCTTCCGAAGGGCTTCCAAATCACCCAGCAGTTCCGCCCGATTGGAAAGAATGGTTATTTAACCATTGAGATGCCGGATGGCAGCAAAAAGAACATCGGCATCGAACGCATCCACATGGAAGAAGATACCTGCAAGCAGGAACACTTCTTGGATTATTCCTTGCTTGACTATAACCGCGCCGGAACCCCACTCGTCGAAATCGTTTCCAATCCGGAAATGAGAAGCGGATACGAGGCGATGAAGTACGTGGAAACCATCCGCAACATCGTTGTCTACAGCGGAACCTCGGATGGCAAGATGGAAGAAGGCAGTCTCCGTTGCGACGTCAATATCTCCCTCCGTCCTTATGGTCAAAAAGAGTTCGGCGTCAAAGTCGAAGTCAAGAACCTCAACTCCCTTAAAAACATACAAGAAGCCATCGATTACGAAATCATCCGCCAGAGCAAGATGCTTTTAAAGGGCGAGGAAGTCCGTCAGGAAACCCGCCGTTACGATGAGTCGAGCGGCCGCACCGTTTTGATGCGTGTCAAGACCGATGCGGTGGACTACAGATACTTCTGCGAACCGAACATCACCCCGATCCATCTTTCTGATGAATTCGTGAATGATGCCATCGCTGGCTGCCCCGAGCTTTACGATTCCAAGAAGGAACGTTATCTGGCGGCTGGTTTGACCCCGGCCGATGCGGCGATCATCCTCGCCGATCCGGCGACTGCGGCCTTCTTTGAAGAAGGCATGGGTTTGGTCAAAGCGGCCAAAGACTTAGCCAACTTCCTTATCGTTGAAATCAATGGTTATCTCAACCG
>CAMYXQ010000003.1 GCA_947303105.1 uncultured Caryophanales bacterium
ATCCCCGAGGATGAGCACCGCCGGCACGAAGAGAAAACCGTGCGGATGCCGATGCGCGAAGGGTTGCGTTCTCTTAACTTATCGAACGCGGTCGCGATCGCCGTATACGAGGTATTGCGACAGCATGATTTCGAGCATTTGGCGTTGGAAGGACTATTATAAAAACCGCTTATAGCGGTTTTTTCATAACTTGTGGGTTTCGCGTCGGTGACCAATCGCGATCACTAAGATGATCAGGCGATTGTCTTCGATCGCTTCGAAATAAGCCCGTTTGATGGCTTCGCTCAGGCTGAGTCCTTTGATAGTGGCATAGGCGGACGCTAATGCTTTTTCTTCCAAAGTCAATATGCGCGCAAAATATGCAGATGCGATGCGGATATTTTTAATTCAGTATTTTAATTCCGTATTTTTTACCTTTTTTTGCGCATATGAATGTGGTTCAATAGTAATCACGAGGTACATATTCTATGAAGACATTTGACTTAAAGGGGGCAGTGCTCTCTTTAAACACACCCAACATTGTCTCCCTCCTCAATTCCATTGAGTACTACAAAGGGAAGACATCCGACCTCTCCAAATTGAAGAAGTCGGATATCCTCAAAGCCATCGCTTACAGAAGCGGCGCGATCGCCTCGAACGGAATCGGCAACATTTATGTTGCGGAAGAACGCGAACGCCCTCTTTGCACCCGAACGAGCCAACCGAAAACCCTTCAGGAACACATGGTCGTCGGTTACTTGAACGCCGTGGATCTCATCAGCGAAGTCTACAAGTTCCAGACTTTGGATCTCAGCTTCGTGACCACCCTCCACTACTACATCTATAAGGACTACAATCCCGATTTCGGCGGCCGTTACAAAGACAGCCAGAACTACATCAAGGAAGCGATGCCGGATGGCACCTTCCGCACGATCTTCGTTTCCGCCCGTCCGGAAAACGTCGTCCCCCTTCTCGACAACCTGATTTATCAGTTCAACGAATGCGCCAAGGACGAAGAATGCAACAAACTCGTGTTAATCGCGGCCTTCATGCTCGATTACATGTGCATTCACCCCTATAACCATGGCAACGGCCGCGTCAGCCGTTTGCTCCTCCACTTCTTGCTGAAGAAGTATGGTTATGACATCGATGATTACTTCGCCATCCCATATCTCATGAAACTCCATCTCGGCGAATACATCGACGCCTTCGAAAGCTCGGCGACCGGCTGGCACGAAGACGAGAACAATTATGAGGCGTTCGTCGCCTTCATCCTCCGCCGCATCCTCGAAGCCTACCGCAAATTGGATTACATCATCGAAATCAACAGCCTGGATGCCATCTGCGAAGACAAGGTGCTCAAAGTCATCTATGACAGCGCAACCCCAATCAGCAAGACGATGATCCTCCGCATCCTCTACGCCACCAGCAAGGCCACCATCGAAAAGGCGCTTGCCAAGTTGCTTAAAGAGGGCCGCGTCCAACTCATCACCAAAGGCCGTTATTCCAAATATTTCAGAATCTAATAAGGAGCGAACATAATGAAAGTCTATGATGCAAGCCACATCCGCAACGTAGCGATCCTTGGTCACCAAGGCAGTGGCAAAACCAGCTTGGTCGAATCGATGGCCCTTTTGACCAAACTCATTTCCGAAAAGGGCAGCGTCGAAAAGAAGAACACCATCTCCGACTATTCCCTCAACGAGCAGAAAAGAGGCGGCAGCACCCAAACCGCGATCATCCCGCTCGAGTACCTCGATCACAAGATCAATCTCGTCGATATCCCGGGCAACGATGACTTCATCTCCGAAATGATCGGCGCCATCGGCGTCATCCGCCGCGCCATCCTCGTCATCGATGCTTCCTCTGGCGTCCAGATCGGCACCATCAAGCATTGGCGTCAGCTCCGCAAACGCGGAATCCCGACCTTCATCTTCATCAACAAGATGGACAAAGAGCAGATCGATTTTGAAGCTCTTCTCGATGAGATTCGCGAAAAACTCGGCAAAAACGTCATCTCCTTCTGCTATCCGCTCGGACATAATGATCAATTTGACGGCTTTGCCAACGCCGTTGACCTCAAGGCTCACATCTTCAACGGCAAGGATTGCGTCGAAGCGGAAATCTATCCGGACAAGCGCGATCGCGTCTTCGAACTCCACAACACCATCGTCGAAGAAGTCGCCAAGGTCAACGATGAACTCCTCGAGAAATTCTTCAATGGCGAAGAGTTCACCAAGGAAGAAATCCACAGCGCCCTCAAAGAAAGCGTCATGGCGGGCGAGATCGTCCCGGCCATCGTCGGCTGCGCGACCAAGAACATCGGCGTCCAGACCCTTCTCCAGATGCTCATCGACTATCTCCCGGATGCCCCGGAAGCCAACAAAGTCGAAGCCAAGGACGAAAACGGCAACAAAGTCGAACGCAAGTGCGACGATAATGAGCCGTTCAGCGCCGTCGTCTTCAAGACGGTCGTCGACCCGTATTCCGGCCTCGTCAACATCGTTAAGGTCTGCTCTGGCGTTCTCCACGCCGGCGATGACGTTTACGTCAATGGCGGCACCCAGCGCGTTTCCGGCCTCTTTGCGATGACCGGCAAGAAACTCGATGCCATCACCGAGCTCCATGCAGGCGATGTGGGCGCGATCACCAAGTTGGACGAAGTCCACACCGGCGACAGTCTCTCCAACCCGAAGGCGGTCACCATTTACGAAAAACCGCACTTCCCGACCGCGGTCATCTTCAAAGCCATCGTCGTCGATAAGGCCAACGAAGCCAAGTTGATGCCGGCTTTGGCCAAGATCCAGGTCGAAGATCCGTGCCTTGAAGTCCGTCGTAACAACGAGACCAGCCAATTGCTCCTCGGCGGCGTCAGCGACAGCCAGATCGACTTCGTTCTCAACAAGCTCGAAACCGTCTATAAGATCGCCGTCTCCACCGAACGGATGAAAGTCGTCTACCGCGAATCCATCAAGGGTCGCGCCGAAGGCGATGGCCGTTATGTCAAACAGTCGGGCGGCAGCGGCTTCTATGGCGTCGTCAAGATGCGGTTCGAACCGTGCGAAGAAAACGTCTTCGAAGAAGAAGTCTTCGGTGGCGCCGTTCCGAAGAACTACTTCCCCGCGGTCGAAAAAGGCTTCTTCGAAGCGTTGCAGAAAGGCTTATTGGCCGGCTTCCCCGTCATCGGCGTCAAAGGCGTCCTCATCGACGGCAAATACCACCCGGTAGACAGTAACGAACAAGCGTTCCGCATGGCGGGCATCCTCGCCTTCAAAGACGCTTATCCGAAGTGCAAACCGATCATCCTCGAACCGATCCTCCGCCTCCGCGTCAACGTCGAATCGAAGTACACCGGTGCGGTCCTCTCCGATTTGAACACCCGCAGAGCCCGCGTTCAGAACATCGAAGAGAAAGAATTCGGCAGCCAGGAAATCGAAGTCCTCATTCCGGAAGCCGAAGTCATCGACTACACCACCCAGTTGAAATCGATCACCCAGGCCAGCGGCTTCTTCAACCGTGAATTCGAAGGTTACGAAGAAGTTCCGGAAAGCCTCAAAGATCGCATCATCCGCGACAACAAGATCGAATAGGATCGATAAAAAGAAAAGGGACCCATCTGGGTCTCTTTTTTAATCAGCCAGCCTGTTATAGGCCTCTTCGATCTTCCGGTATTCCTCTTTTAGAATGCCGATCTCACGATCGATGTCCGCTTGCTCTTTGTTGCGGGTGGCCTCCGTCAAGGTGGAGGCGATTTCGAAGAGTTTCGTTAAGGCCAGGTTGCCCGTGACCCCTTTGAAAGAATGCGAGAGAGCGAATACCTCTTTTATGTCATTGGCCTCATAGGCCTCGATTAACGCTTTATAAGCGTTGTTCTCCATGAACTTCTTGATCATTCGTTCGATGAGCATGTCGTTCATCATGATCGACAACGCGGATTCGTAGCTGCTGCCGGTCTCTAAGTAGAATTTCTTGATGTCCATTACTTCAACTCCTTCTCGATGAGTTTCTCGAAATCTTCGGGTGGGAGAGGTTTGCTGAAATAGTAACCCTGCACGACGTCGCATCCGCTTTCCTTGAGGAAGGCGCACTGCTCGGCGGTTTCCACACCTTCGGCCACGGTGACCGCGTTCATCGTCTTGGAGAGATTAACGATCATCTTGATGATGTCCCGAACTTTGGGGTTGCGGTCCATGCTGCGGATGATCTGCATATCGATCTTCAAAACGTCGAACGGGAGATCGATGAGGGTACCGAAAGAGGAATACCCGCTGCCGAAGTCATCGATTTCGATCTTGAATCCGTTGTCGCGGATCTTGTTGATGACGGGGATGACTTCTTTGGCGTCTTCCACGAAGGCGGATTCGGTGACTTCGATGTAATAAGCGCTGCGCGGGATGTTATTCGAGTCGACGTAACGGATGATGTCTTCCACGATGGTCGGACGATAAATGTCGATGCGGGACAGATTCACCGAAATGGGAACCAAAACCCCGTATTTCTTTTTCCAGGAAGCCATATACTCAGCAGCTTTCTCGAAAATATAGGAATCAAGTTGACTGATGAGGCCGTTTTCTTCGAAAAGGTTGATGAATTCGCCGGGATTGACGAAACCGAATTTCGGGGAGATCCACCGCACCAAGACTTCGGCGCTCGCGAACGCGGGCTTGTCGCCGGTGATGTTATATTTCGGCTGGAAGAAAAGTTTGAATTGTTCTTCGTCCAACGCTTGCTGGAAGGACTCGACGAGTTCCTCCTTATGGAGCGTCTTGGCTTGTTTCTCTTCGTTATAGATGGCGATCTTCTTCGAATAGTCGCCAGAGACGGAATCGGCTGTGGATTCGGTACGACTGATCGCGATTTCCTTATCGACCGCCGGATCGACGAGGGGATAGACGCCCATACGGATCGAGACGCCGACGTCTTCGACGACGTCATTGACGGCGGACGTTAGTTGCTCCGTAAGATCCTCATAATCGTCACGGTGTTCCCCGTAGATGATGAAGGTGCTGCCGCCGTCTTTGCCGACGATGCCGCGATAGGTTTCCAGATAACGGTTCAGGGCGGCAGAGATCGCCAAAAGGACCTTGTCTCCGAAAGCGCGGCCATAGAGCTCGTTGATGAGACGGAAACGGTTAACCGAGATGGCGAGCAGATCCTTGCCTAAATCGGGACATAGTGCGTCGAATTGCTGGGCGTACTTCTTGAAGAACTCGCGGTTGTAGAAGTTGGTGAGTTTCTCTCTTTCGACTTCCTTGAGGATGGAACGATCTTCGTAAAGCTCGATCATCCTCTTGATTCTCGCGACGATGATGTCGGGGTTTTCGTAAGGTTTCTTGACGAAGTCGTTAACCCCTAAATGGAAGCATTCTTCTTCGATGTTCTTGTCGCTGGTGCAAACGATGAAGGGGATCTTTTTGAGTTGGGGATTCTCTTGTCTGTCTTTTAGGACCAGGCGGCCATCATAGGGCATGAAGATGTCCAAAAGGACCAAATCGATCTTATGTTCTTCTTTTAGAAGAATATCGATGGCCTCTTTGCCGTCTTCGGCTTCGAGGACGTTGAAATCCTCCGAAAGAATCGCGGACAGAATCGCGCGGTTGATCGGCTCATCGTCAACGACCAAAATGGTCTTCTTCACTTCGAATAATGGGGCCCGTTTACCTTTCATAACTTCAATCCTTTGCGACTAATATCGGTGATTATTCCAAACTTCCGTACATGGACACGGCTTCATCGACCGTGAGCGTGCCTTTGCCGACTTTGAAGGAGGCAAGGCGGATTTGCTTGGCGAGCGGGTCTTTGACGCCGAGACCTTCCGGTGAGAAGGTCCGTTCGGCTGGGATCTCACCAAACGCGGCGTACACCGGGTCGAAAGATAACTTTTTCGTCGGGGTCACCAAACGCTTGATGGAGGCCATCGCGTTCAACTCTTCGGTCCGGACGAGGAACCGCATGAACTCATTGGTCATATCCAGATTTTCGCAATCCTTGTTGACGGAGAATTCGACGGACGGACTATCGATGAAATATCCGCCTTGATCGGTCAACGGGATAGGAATGTACGTATATTCGAATGGCGATTCAGAGAAGGCCGTCGATTGGCTTTCGCGCTTCTTGGTTCCGGAAACGGTATCCGCGGCGGCGATCATCATCGGGACGTCACCCTCGAAGAAACGCAGGATGACTTGGGTGTAGTTATCGCTGATAAGATTGCACTTATCGATATCGATCGCGCCGGAATCGACGAGGTCTTTCACTTTCGTCAACGCGCCACGCATATACTCGCCCGCTTCGGGATCGAGGTTATTGGCTTTAGCCAACGCTTCGGGTTTTTTCGCTAATTCGGCAACGAAGGCGGGGTAGGCGATCGTATTCATCAAACAGCTCGAATCCTTGGCGCTATAACCCATCATCGGGCTCTCGTATCCTTTATCGAGGAAAGACTGGCAAGCGGCCAATAATTCGTTCCAAGTGGCCGGGATCTCGATGTTTTCCTTTTTGAATAAATCGAGGTTCACCATCGTGCCATAGGTTCTGGAGAACACCGGGACCATATAGACTTCGCCACTGTCGCCATGGTTGAGGAGACCGGAACGGATGCAATCGAGATTCAACTTCAAAGAAGGATCCGAAAGGTCCTCCATGTGGGCGCGAGCGCTCTCGTATTTATCTCCGCCCGCCATACAAGACGCATAGGAGAAGAAGATGTTCGGGGCGTCGCTTTCCTTAGAAAGGGCGGTGCCAAGGTTGTTGGTGTAGTCATCGATCTTCTGGTAGCTGAGGGTAACCTTCGGATAGAACTCATTGAACTTGTCGAATTCGGCTTCAAGGGCTTCGAAATTGCTATAGTCCCCCACCACGCGAATGTCGCACTTGGTCTCTGGGTCCAAAGACGGTTTGAATTCTTCTTTGTCGTCCCCTCCGCAAGAGGCGAGCAACGACGTCATCATCAAGGCGGCGGCGAAACGGAATAATTTCTTCATTGTTTGGATTCCTCCTTGATTTTCTGAATCACTTTTATGACAAGTTTGATATCGATTGGTTTGGCGATGTGCCCATTCATGCCGGCTTGCAGGCACTCTGTGACGTTCTCGGCGAAGGCGTCCGCGGTCATCGCGACGATCGGGATGGATGAGGCCCACGGATCCTCGAGGGCGCGGATCGCCCGGGTGGCATCGAGGCCGTTCATCTCCGGCATCTGGATATCCATGAAGACCAAGGCATACTTGCCTTTTTCGGCCTCTTTGACTTTCTCTAAGGCGATGCGGCCGTTTTCAGCGCGTTCGGTGGTGATTCCGTACATGGAAAGCAAGGCGGAGATGATTTCCCAGTTGATGTCGTTGTCTTCGGCAACGAGGATATTCATGCCTTCTAAATCGGAGTAATCATTCTCGATTTCGGCTGACTCTGTTTCGGTTTCGAGGATTTCGCTGATCTTGTCATAAAGGGTGGAGCGGAACAACGGTTTGCTTAAGAACCCATTGACGCCGGCGTCCTTGGCTTGATCCTCGACATCGGACCACGAGTAGGCGGAGATGAGTAAAATCGGGACTTTGGTTTTGATTTCGGAACGGATGCGACGGATCGTCTCGATGCCATCGATATCCGGCATCTTCAGATCGATGATGACGATGTCGTAATTCTTCCCGGTTTCTTCGCGGTGGCGGATCATCCCAAGGCCCTCGAGGCCACTGGTGGCCTGCTCGACGGATAGTCCGAGGGATTTCATGGTATCGACCGCAGTTTCCAAAAGGATCTCATCGTCATCGATGATCAAAACTTCCATCGCCTCGAGTTTCATCTCGGCGCGCTGCTGATCGGCGACGGGGATATCCAGAACGACGGTGAAGGTCGTGCCTTTGCCTTGCTCGCTTTCGCAGTCGATGGTGCCTTGCATCAAATCGACCATCTGTTTGGTGATGGCTAAGCCAAGGCCGGTGCCTTGGATCTTATTCACGCGGCTATCGGTCTGGCGAGAGAAGGGCTGATACATATTCGCCATGAATTCGGGACTCATGCCGATGCCGGTATCGGAAACTTTGAAGGTCAGTTTCACGCAACCTTCTTTCTCGCTTTCCTCTTCTTTCATGTCGATGCAGACCTTGCCTTCGGGTTCGGTGTACTTGATCGCGTTGGAAAGGAGGTTGATGTAAATCTGGTTCAAACGGAGCTGGTCAGCGTATAGATACTCTTTGTCCATGCGGCTGATATGGAAGCTGAAGTCGATGTTTTTTTCTTTGATCGTCGGCTGCGACAAGTTCATCAGGTTCTCGACGGTTGCGACGATGGAGAAGTTCTGCGGGGTGAGGTTCAGTTTGCCGCTTTCGATCTTGGAAATGTCCAAAATATCGTTGATTAACGTGAGCAAATGGTTGCTGGCCAGGTTGATTTTGCGGAGATTTTCCGCCACCAGCTTCTGATCGCCAAGGTTTTTCTCGGTAATAGTCGTAAGGCCGATGATCGCGTTCATCGGAGTACGGATATCGTGCGACATCGTGGAAAGGAAGTCAGTCTTGGCTTGGCTGGCTGACTCCGCCACCTTGGCCGCAGCCTGGAGTTTTTTATTGAAGTAACGCATCACAACCAGGTCGAAGATGAATAAGAGCAAAAGGCCAGAGGTGGTGACGCTGATGAGCAACCAGTTTTGCGAGTTGGTCGCCAGATCGGCCATCGGCATCAAAGAGATCAGGGTCCATCGACCGGCCGCATCGAATGGCTTGTGGGCAACGATGCATTCCTGGTTATGGGAATTCAGCATGGTGAAGGAACCGGCCGTGGTGGTGATCTTCTCGAAGAACTCCGGCGCCGAGGCGGCGTCGATGGCGTTATAGGACCGATAGAACTCAAAGAAACTGGCATTCTTGAAGGAAGCCCCTTTGATGATGTAATCTCCGTCGGCGTCGATGATGGAAAGTTCGGCGCTTTCGTATTCTTCCTTCGGGAAGACCCAAGTTGAAATAAGTTCGGACACCGGCAACAAACGAAGGAGAATCGCTTGTGTGGGTTGGTCGTCTTTCTGCAGGGTAACAAAGTTACAGAAGGCGATGGACTGTTTGCCATTGATCGGGTTGGTATAGGCGCGGGAAACATTGATGGATGTGCCGATCGGGGAGATCCAGGAAGTATCGTTTAGAAGATCTTGGAGATCCGCGGTGTTATAGGAGACGGCATAGTCATCGGTGGTGCCGAGTTTGGCCTTCGTGGATAAGCCCACGCGCGTGTCGGCATAAACAATGTGCGCGGAAGCTTCGGCCAAAACGTGGGAGACACGGATGAAGGAAACGGCTTCCTCCATGGTCATTTCTTTGGTGTTGATATAGTGGGTCCACACGTCGCAGATACGCTGCTCGCCTTCGAGATAGTTCTCGGTGACGCGTTCCATGGTTATGGTCGTATTTTTGAAATGCTCGATCTGCGTACGAGTCCCCTTTCGGGACTCGAAGGTCGAATAAAGCACGACGAAAGCGAGCATTGAAGACATAATGAGAATATTGATGATGCTTACCCAGAGTCTTTTTTTCATGTTTCTTCGGATGCCAGAGATTGAATTTGAAATCTTTATCGCAAATTATTTGTTGATATTATCACAAATATTGTCCCATAAGTCTCGCAAATAAAAAAGAACGCCCGTTATTGGCCCCGTCCCATTCCGTTGACTTAATCTACCAAAGTGCCTATGTTGAATATGAAGAAAGAGTGGTTTTCTTATGAAAAAAGCGACATTTGTTTGTTTGTTGTCCTCTTTATTTTTGTTGCTTTCATGCAACAACAGCACCCCGAGCACTTCCGGCGATGTGTGTTCTCAGTCCCAATCGACTGAAGCTACGACGATCGAGCGGGAAATCTCTCTGCTGCCGAATCATCAGGTCGACGCCGAAATCGAGAATGACGGCGGAAGCTTAGACGTTTCCATCCAAGATGAGAGCCTGATCGACGTCGTCGTCAGGAACAAGAACCGGATTTCGATCATCGCCCTCGCGGAGGGGAGCACCACCGTCAGGGTTTCCGCAGGAAGACGCCAATATGTGTTCTCCGTTCAATGCATTGATCTGCGGATCGCGAACGAAGAATCGTATGTGGAAAACGGACGCACTTTGCAGATCAATTTGTCGAAGAACGTCGCCGCCACATACGAAATCGACAACGAGGATGTCGCCACCGTTGACGAGAACGGATTGATCAGGGCCCTCAAAGAAGGCATCTTTGAGCTGAAGGTCAAATACAAAGACATCGTCTTAAGCAGAGTTTTCGATACCTATGTCCGAAAGAGCGAGATCGATGTTTTCAACCGGAAGAACCCCTTGGTTCACTATCTTGGCCGCAACTACCACGCGAACAAGAAAGTCCGGATGGATAACGAGGGAAGCGGATTCGAAGTTTACTTCGAAGGAACCGAATTGAAGGCGATCCTTTCCGGCAATAGTTCTTCTTGGTACGGATACACGATGGTTTCCGTGTTGGTCGATGACGAAATCGACACCACAAAACGGGTCGTCACCTTGAACCGCAGCTCAAAAGAAGCCGAATATGTGTTGGTTAACAACCTCACGCCTGGCTTCCACCGCGTCCGAGTCATGAAGCGGACCGAGAACCTTTCGACCTACATGACTTTGGTCAAACTCGCCACCGATGGGAAATTCCATCCGGTAAACAAAGGCGATGTTTTGAAGATGGAAGTCTATGGCGATTCGATCACCGCCGGATATGGCAATTTGCGGGGCGATCTCGATGATCAGACCAGCGCGGTCTATCAATCAGGCCTGCAAACTTACGCTTCCTACACCGCGTTAGAGCTCGGAGCTGAGCTAAATATCCAAGCCCGAACCGGGATTGGCATGTACACGGCAAATAACTCGATCGGGACAGGCAATCACGTCAAGGACCACTTTGACAAAGTCAGTTACGATGGGCAGTACTATTGGAATTTCGATAACTACCATCCCGATGTCGTTTTGATCAACCTTGGCACGAACGACTATTGGGATACGCGTTTCAATGAGCAAACCTTCTTGGACAGCTACTGCAACACCGTCAATTCGTTGGCAAGTCTCTATGGCGCCGAAACCGCCTTCGTCTTCTTAAGCGGCTTGATGGAGCAGGAAGTCAACGCCTTCGTCCTTAAGGCAAAGGATCGTTTGACCTCGCTTTCAAACCCCATCTATACCTATCAATTCTCCCGCTGCGAAGGCGGGCATCCTCTCTATGGCGAGCATGCCAAGGCGAGCGATGAATTGATCAAACTCATCAAAGAAAATCATTTGGACGCCATCAGAAGCGAGCACGAAACGGAAAGAATCGTGCCGGAATCGCAAGGCGAGACAGTCACGTCCGTCACCACGGTCAAATTGTTGGACCAAATCAAAGAAGACAGCGTTTTGTACGCAAATATTGGTACCGAGAAACGGGAATTGACCAAGATCAGCCCGTTCGTTTATCAGCTCGCGTTGCCCGCTCGGGCGGAAGGCGATTTGGATGTCACCTTCACAATCGACGACAACGAAGAATATACGAGTGACCACTACACGATTCATGTCCGTAAGAACTTCAGCGACGAAGTGGTTTTGGATACTTTCTTAGCCGCGCCGATCGACGAGGATCTCGGCGAATGCGGATGGACCATTTCCAACCATCTCTTCGATGAGACGGTAACCGTCATAGACGAAAGCAACATCGTCGTCATGAATACCAACTGGTTGGCCGGTTTGGTCGTCCGCGACTCGAACGAAGGGGATGATCTCAAGATCTCTGCCACCATCCGTTTCGACCACGCCATCGAAGATTACACGCAGGCCTTCGCGGGTCTCGTTCCTTATTATCTGGACGACAATAACTTTGTTACTGTCTATCTCCAGTGGGATTCCGCCGGCAGCATCAGAGGCCTTGGTTGCACCGGCATCATCGAAGGAAGAGATATCGGTTGGAACGACTTCTTCTCCGTCACCGGATTCGTCACGAACCCGACCGCGGGCATCGATCTCGCGGTGACCAGAAACGGCTCCTCTTTGACCGCGGAATGCGGCGGAAAGACCGAGACAAAGCACATCGCCGGCATGAGCGGCGACACCGAAAAGGTCGGAACTTGGAATTACTGCGCGGATAACGCGGTGACATACGCCAACTTCACCGAAACGCATCAAGATGCGGCGCCGGAAGAAGCAACCTGGGAATTCACCTCGCACCTCTTTGACGGAACAATGACCGTGAATGCGGCGAACAACGTCACCTTGTATAACAACGGCAACTGGATGGCCGGTTTCGCCGTCAAGGAAACCTCGCTGACCGATAATTACTACATCTCGGCGACATTAACCTGCGCGAGCGATAACTTCGCCGCGTCCGATGACGTAACGTTGGGCTTATTGCCGTACTACGTCAATGACAACAACTTTGTTGTTGTTTATCTCCAATGGACCGATTCGCGCGTAATCAAATCCATGGGTTGCACCGGTCGGATCAACGGGGCCGACTTGGGATGGAACGACGAATGGGGATTCGCCAACGTCCAATCCACTTTGGCGAGCGGACAGACGATGAAGGTAATGAGACAAAATACAAGGCTCACCGTTGAATATGGCGGAAAGAGCGGGACCATCACCTTGTCCAAACTGAGTGGCATGGAAAATAGTTTCTGCGGCCTCTATTCCAACAAGACCGCCACGACGTTCAGCGATATTGTCATCGCCAGCGTTTAAGAAACGAGAATAAAAAAATGGTGGAGCATAGCGGGATCGAACCGCCGACCTCCTCGTTGCGAACGAGGCGCTCTCCCAGCTGAGCTAATGCCCCACGGCTGAATAATTATAACCTTATACGCCCCACGCGCAAGATTTCGCTTCGTTTTTCGGAATTCGCGATTTTGCGGTTTTCATCATTGCTTCGATATTCGGATTCTTCATCGATTTAGACAGTGATAAACAAAATCGGTTTTCTGGCGAATATGACTGACTTATAACTGCCGTTACCCATACGAAATGATCACTTTTCCTTACAGGAAGGTATTCAAAGTGTAAAGAATTCGCCCGAAAGAAGAGACGGCATCGCCATAACCGAAATACAAGACTGGTCTCTTTTCTCATTCCCGCCAAAATGGTGTTCCACCGGAGGGATTATGGAACGGACGATCGCCATCATTGATTTGAAGAGTTTCTACGCCTCGTGCGAATGCGCGGTGCGGCATTTGGATCCATTCACGACACCTTTGGTGTGCTGCGACCCATACCGCGGGAAAAACAGCGTCGTCATGTCGGTCACCCCTTATTTGAAGAAACATTACGGGGTGCCGAATGTGTGCCGGAAGAAAGATTTACCTATGGTAAAGGGCATGATATACGCCCAACCTAGGATGTCCCTTTATCTCCAGATAAGCGCCCGAATCACATCGATCTTTTTGGACTATGTCGCTGCCGAAGATCTGCACACTTACTCCGTGGACGAAAGCTTCTTGAATCTTGGCCCCTACATGCATCTGTATCCCTCCGCCGAATATGTCGTTCAAACCATACAAAGTCGCATATACAAAGAATTGGGGATCGTTGCCACCGCCGGAATCGGACCAAATATGTTCCTAGCCAAAACAGCCTTGGATCAAGAAGGCAAAAAGAAGCCGCCTTATATCGCCAGGTGGGATTATTCGGATGTCCCAACCAAGTTATGGCATATCCATCCCATCACGAAGATTTGGGGCATCAACGTTGGAATCGCGTCGCATCTATCCCGCATCGGAATCCGTGATTTAAAAGGGCTAGCAACCGCGCCGGTTTCTCTCTTAGAGAAAGAGTTTGGTGTCATGGGGTTCCAATTGCACGACATCGCCAACGGTATCGATGACTGCGATATGCAAGAACGTTATGTGCCAAAAGAAACAAGTCTGACCTTAGGGCAAACGTTGCGGCGCGGATATTCCAACGATGAGGTCCGGTTATTGCTCAGCGAAATGGTCGATGAACTTTCCTATCGGATGCGCCAAAACGATCAACAAACCGGAAAGGTCTCCTTATGGATTGGATACGGGGAAGACGGCGGATTCAGCAAACAACGGAAACTGGCAGGAGCCACTTCATCGCCGACATATCTGAAAAGTGCTTTATTCGGGCTTCTCAACGAGGCTCCATACACCGGAGACATTCACCACATATCCATTTGTTTTGGATCTTTGCATTCCAGCATATACGAACAGGTGTTTTTAGATTGCGACGCGGAGCGAAGCCAAAAAGAAGAAAAGATCCTGGCCGCCTTGGATAAAACCCGCGAACGATATGGGGCCAACGCAATCTTTTATGCGAGCGCGTTGCTCCCGCATTCTACGTTGCGCGAGCGGCATGAGCAGATCGGAGGTCATAGACGATGAAAGACAGAGGCATGAAAAAATGGATGGCTTATCGTTCTTTGCCGGAACAGGAACGTTATCTTCAATCGATGCAAAGAGAGCGGGCGTTCATGGAACGTCCTCTTATCAGCGAGTCCACCGCCGAAGAGATCAACGCCATATTGACTTCCTATCAGGGCCAGACGGTTTCTGTCCGGTTTTATTGCAATGGGGCTGTGCGAGAAACCATCGGCACCATCGGTCATATCGACGGTGTTTTCAAGGCAATTCAAATCAACGCGATGACGATCGTGTTCGCGAATATATTAGGAATAAACTATGTTTAAAATGCCCAGGTGCCGTTTTTGAACAACTGAACTTCGGTGCCGTCTTCTTTGACGCCGACGATGCTTAAGTCAGCGGTCCCAATCATAAAGTCAACGTGACTCAACGAATGGTTGATGCCAAACTTGGTGATTTCTTCGAGGGTATATTTTTCGAAATTGGGATAAAGATTGGGGAAACCGGTGCCAATGGCCAAATGGCAGCAGGCATTCTCATCGTAAAGGGTGCTGTAGAATAACAACCCGGTCTGGTTGATGGGCGAATCGAATGGGACGAGGGCAGCCTCGCCGAGGTAACTCGCGCCTTCGTCGAGGGTCAAAATGCTACGAAGAGCGGCTTCGCCTTTTTCGGCACCGCAATCAACGACTTTGCCCTCATGGAAACGCATCCAGAACTTATCGATAAGCTGTCCTTGGTAAGCAAGGGGCTTTGAGGCATAGACGATGCCTTCCGCTTCGCCGCGTCTTGGAGAGGTGAAACACTCTTCGGTCGGAATGTTCGGCTGGAATGACGTTCCGTCGATCGTCTTCTCCGCGCCACCGAGAAAAATCACGCCAGGAATGAGGCCAATTTCCAAATCGGTACCGTTTTTGCTCGAATATTTCAATTTGCGGAGTTTCAAAGAGTTCAGAACATCACAACGGTTTTTCAGTTCCTCTTCATGGGCTTTCCACGCTTCGACGGCATCGACCTTATCGCACCGAGCGGTATATAAAACGGCATCCCAAAGCTTTTCCACCGCCTCTTCTTCCGCGAGGTCGGGGAAAACCTTCTTGGCCCATTTCGGGGTCGGCACGCCAACGATCGTCCATTGATGCTTGTCTTCTCGGGCATCGATATATTCGCGGGTCGCTTGGTAACGGATGCTGCGGGCTTGGGCAACTTTGTTGGCGTCGACGCCGGCGAGTCCATCGGGATCATCCCCATCAAGCCAAATCAATACGGCGAGCTCATCGGTTTGGAATTTCTCAAAACCGATATCGTACGCGGTTGCGCGACCTAAGTCTTCGGCTGAAGCGTATTTAAAGCCAACGCGGTCAACCGCGAAAGAACGCCAAGACATGACAACGCGCTTGGCACCGGCTTTGTAGCACTCTTCCGCGACGATGGCAGCGAACTCTTCTATTTCCGGGTTCGCACGGATGACGACATATTGTCCGGGCTTGACGACCGCGCCGATGCGGACGGTCAACTCAGCGTATTCACGAAGTTTTTCTTGGTTCATATTGATACCCCCGATGACTCAACTATAATGACACGAACGCGGAAATTTACAAAAAGAAAAGCCGGAAATCCGGCTTTCTATTGTGTTTTCTATCAGATGAATTTATCAACGCCGGTCAATTCGACGAAGTGCGGGAGTTTCTCGCACCAATCGCAGAAGACGTGCCATTCTTTGAGTTTGTGATGGCGGCGCTGGATATACATGGTCTTGAGCTGCTGATAGTTGGTGATCATCGTGGCAGTCAGGCAGAAGCCTTCCGGCAACGAGGCGACGATGATTCTCCACTGGGCCTTTCTCTCATCATCGTGTTCCGGGCCTTCGGGGATCTCGCGATAGGCAGCGACGAGTTCCTGAACACGGCGGATGATCGCAGGATCGGTTTCATCGACGCACTGTTCGGCGACGTCGAACTTCAAAAGGCAGTGCATGGTCGACTGGCTGCTGACGAAGTCAAACCAGTGATACCGCTGGGCCTCTTTCCACCAATAGAGCGGGGCGCAGACGTCGACGTGAAGGGTGATACCCTTCAAATAGTTGTCGTGGCCTTCACCGGTATGGCAGGAGCCGAGTTTTTGAGCGCGAAGGTAGTCCTTCTCGTTGGACGCGCTCGTGTCCACTTTGGTACGGAGCGGATTGCCAGAAGCCTTAACGGCGCGGTCTAATCCATAGACATACTCATTACCGACGGAAAAGTTCATTGTTTGAATGCCTCCAATAAATTATCTAATAAAGCCAAACGGGTCAGTAATCCAACCCCACCCGGCACAGGTGTCTGCAGAGCGACCGGAAGCCCCGGTTCGCAATCGCCGTGAAGATGTCCTTCTTCATCGCGGTTGATGCCAACATCCACCACAAAGGCGGACGGTTTTAGTTCATACGAGGAATCGATGACGCCGCGTTTCCCAACGGCAACGACGATCAAATCGGCATGGGCCAAATAGAATCTCTTATCTTCTTCGCTGGTCTTGCTGTGGATGACGGTGACGTTGCAACTGCGTTCCAGCAGCAAGCGGGCCATCGGTTTGCCAACGATTTGGCTGCGGCCGATCACGACGGCATTCTTGCCGACGAACGGGAATCCTTCGTGGGTCAAATAATCCACGATGCCCTTCGGAGTGCAGCAAACATAATGGCTGCCAGGGACGAATCCATCGACGTCTTTGGCCGGTGAGATGATGGCGTTCACCATACCCGGCGACAGATGCTTCGGAAGCGGAAGCTGGACCAAAATGCCATGAACGGAAGGATCTTCATTCTTTTTAATAAGAATGCGCTTCAGTTCTTCAGCGGTCGTTTCGGCTGGCAAAGCAACGTGTTCCGCCTCAAAGCCGACTTCGGCGGAATCTTTCTTTTTCCCGCGGATATAGGCTTGGCTCGCGGGGTCTTCTCCGACGGAGATAATGCAAAGTTTCGGCGGTTTTTCGGCAGAGGAAATCTCTTGACGGATTTCTTCTTTCCTCAACGCCACATATTGTTTGATATCCATGCTTCAAAACTAACACAAACGACAAGCGACTTCACGCATGAAAAATAAAAAACCGCCTGCTGGCGGATTTTATTTTTTTGCTCGGCTTAGAAACGGAAGAGAGCGATGGCTCCAGCGGCTTCGGGCTCGCTGCCACCAGACTTCGATCCGGTCGCGACGACGATCAGCAACGCGATGAACAAGAAGAGGATCGCGAAACCGAAGGTGAGCCAAGAGACGACTTTCTCGCTGCCGCGTTCTTTCGTCTTGGCGAAGACATTCAAACCACCACCGGTGATGGCGCCGGAAGCGCCTTCGGACTTACCACCCTGAAGCAAGCTCAAAATGATCAGGATGAGAGCCACGATGATGAAGATGATGTCATACCACTTAAGCATAATTTTCGAGCTGCGCCATTTGGCGCCTAATAACTTTACTCAATTTCGGTTGCTTAGGCAACCCGAATTTCCCTCAATTGGCAAGCAATTCCCGTAAGTCGGTGATTTTTTCGCCTTCATAGGCGGGGAATTCGCCCTTTCTATCGATGAGAATGGCATGGATTCCGCCGTTGTGGGCCGTTTCGGGATCCTGCAAGGAATCGCCAACATAGACGACTTTGTCACGATTTATGTCAGGCCAATACGCCATCGCGGCCTCCACTGGGTCCCCAGAAGGTTTCGGCCGGCGATCGGGTGAGCGGCCAACCACGAACTCAAACAATGATTCGACGCCAAACTTTTGAAGTAACCCACGGATGTGAGGTTCTCCATTCCCAGACATAATGGCAACCCGCTTGCCTTTCTCTTTTAGAGAACGTATGACTTCAACGGTTTCGGGGAAGATTTTCACGAGAGCGAGGAATTCCGGATTGTCCGTGTTTGCCCTGATTGTCTGAATTAGAGTGTTGCTTTCCTCTTCGCTGAGGTTGTAGTGGGCGCAAGTTTGCACCAAAGCATAGTGCATTTCGCGGGCCACGTCCTCGGGGGTGCAAGGCAAACCAATGGCTTCAAATCCGCGCCGATAAGTCCCGACTAAAGAAGCGTGGGTATCAAAAATAGTCCCATCAAAATCGAATAAAAAAGCATCAAATTGCGCGGTTTTCACAACAATCCCTTCAATTCGAGCATGATATCGCGTAGTTCGGCGGCCCGCTCAAAGTCATATTCTTTTGCCGCTCTCCGCATCTGTTTTTCAACGTCTTTGATCCGCAATTCGATTTCGCCACGGCTCATCTTGCCTTGGAAAATATCCTCTCGTTCATCGTCGATGTTGGAAAGAGGCGGACGAATCTCTTTAATGATGGTCATCGGCACAATGCCGTATTCTTCGTTGTAGGCTTCCTGAATCGAACGGCGGCGTTTTGTTTCTTCGATGGCGGAATGCATGGCATCGCTGATTTCATCGGCATACATGATGACTTTGCCATTGGCATTTCGCGCGGCACGGCCAATGATCTGAATCAAGGAGGTCCGGCTGCGCAAGAAACCCTCCTTGTCGGCATCTAATATGCAAATGAGGGACACTTCTGGGATATCCAAACCCTCGCGGAGAAGGTTGATGCCCACCAGAACATCGTATTTGCCTTTCCGTAACTCATAAATGATCTGGGTCCGTTCCAAAGTTTTGGTTTCGTTATGGAGATAGGTCACCTTGATGCCTTCGGCTTTGAGATAAGAAGTAAGGTCTTCCGCCATTTTGATTGTTAGAGTAACAATCATGACACGCTCATTGCGTTCGATTCGTTGGTGAATCTCCTTGAGAATATCATCGACTTGTCCCAAAGTGCGCCGGACTTCGATTTGCGGATCCAAAAGCCCTGTGGGTCGGATAATTTGCTCCGCAACTTCGTAATTGGCCCTCTTGAGCTCATATTCGCCAGGAGTGGCGCTGGTGCAAACGATTTGATTGGGCATCAGATCTTCAAATTCGGCAAAACTCAATGGTCGGTTATCGAGAGCGCTCGGCAGACGGAAACCATACTGGACCAATGTTTCTTTTCTGGAACGGTCACCGAAATACATGCCACGAATTTGCGGAATCGATACGTGTGATTCGTCAATTAATAACAGGAAATCCTTTGGGAAATAATCGATGAGAGTCCAAGGACGCTGACCTGGTTTACGTTTGTCGATATGGCGGGAATAATTTTCAATCCCTGGGCATCTTCCAAACTCCAAAAGGGATTCGATATCGTTTCTTGTGCGCATCTCAAGTCTTTCAGCTTCAAGGAGTTTCCCTTCGCTCTTAAGGACTTTGAGTCTTTCCTCTAATTCGGCTTTGATCGTCACGCACGCTTCTTCGATACGTTTCTTTGTTGAGGCGTGGTCGTAGGCCGGGTAAATGGGGAATGTATGGTAATTTTCAAGGATTTCGCCCGTTAATGAGGCGCATTTTGAGATTTTTTCCACCTCATCTCCGAAAGTTTCGATGCGGATGAAGTATTCGCTCGTGGACATTGGGGCGATATCGATAATGTCACCCCTGACGCGGAAACAGCCGGGCGTTAGATCGTAGTTATCGCGAGAATATTGCGCTTCAACGAGCTTTTGGAAGAGGGCTTTTCGATCCAAAACGTCCCCTTGCCTGATTTCGAAAACCAAACCGCGATATTCATCCGGATCACTCAGACCATAGATGGCGGCAACGGATGCGACGACAATCGTATCAGACCGCTCTAAAAGCGAATTCACCGCACTCGTACGTAACATCTCAATTTCGTCATTCATCATGGCTTCTTTTTCGATGTATGTGTCGGTCTTTGGGATATATGCTTCTGGTTGATAGAAGTCGAAGTTCGAAACGAAATACTCGACGCGATTATGAGGGAAAAGGCTCTTAAACTCCCCATAAAGCTGCGAGGCAAGAGTTTTGTTATGTACTAAAACCAAGGTCGGGAGATTCACGGCCTGAATAATGTGCGCATCGGTAAAAGTCTTTCCGGTGCCGGTCGCTCCGAGAACAACCTGCATCCGCTTTCCCTTTTGGATACCCTCTAAAATCTGGGCGATCGCTTTGGGCTGATCCCCAGTTGGCTTATATGGTGAAACTATTTCGAATTTGTGGGAATGATCCATGATTATTCCTTGTTTTGTTCTTCGTTTTCAGTGACCTTTGTTTTAGGTTTTTTTGTAACTCTATTCAGTCTTTTTCTGGTCACTAATGGGTCGAATCCCTCGCCATTAATACCGCGCGCTTGGCTGAAAACCACAAACGCGGTCGGATCTACTCTGGCAATCAATTCGCGGATTTCCACCTCTTCATGGTGGTAAATAACAACGCGCAAAAGTTTCTTGGGTTGGCCGCTGTATCCGCCGACGGAATCAATTAACGTGGTTCCGTGCCCGGAACGGCTTTGGCCCATTTGCTCATGGACATACTTTTGAATTTCTTCGTATTTGTCGCTGATAATGTCGACGATGATATACGAGCTTAGATAGATATAAACGTACTGAATAGCAACCGCTGTAACAAATGCGGTTAAAATGCCAATCAAACCAGGAATAATTTGACGAAATACCACTATACCGATGATGACGAGAATTCCATCGAAAATGAAGGAGGAAAGATCTTCTTTGATGACGGTGTATTTGGCCATGATTCGGGAAAGGATATCCAAGCCGGCAGTCGATCCGCCGCCAATATAGCTGACGGCTACGCCGATACCGGAAACGGCGCCCCCGGCCAGACCCATTAAGATCGTTGTGCCCGTCATGGAGAAATCGCTAGATTTCGCGGCTTCATAAACTTCGGCCAGTCCGATCTTGGGGCCGATATTCAATGCCATGAACGCGGCGTATAGGCCCGCGAAGGCTAAACCGGCGAAAACAGTTTTGAGACCAAAGTTTTTACCCAAAACAATCCAACCAACGAGGAGAAGAATCACTTGGACAATCGCCGAAATGGTCGAGTTTGTATCAAAACCCCAAATCGGTTCTAAGTAATGGTTAATGATGATGCCGATGGAAGCAACACCACCGCAGACGATATTGCACGGCGTGATGAATAACGCATCGGCGAGGGCGACCAAAAGGCAGCCAAGCAAAACGAGGGAGTATTCCTTTACGCAACGCTTGACTTGGTCCTTTGTGGGCTTGGACCGTTTGACTCGCTTATTTTCCATTGCCACGGCTCTCCATCTCTAGGTACGCGTATAGGAAGCGTTCGATGTTTCCATCCATAACGCCATTGACATCTGCGGTTTCCTCGCCGGTTCGATGGTCTTTGACCATCGTGTATGGACAGAACACGTAGCTGCGGATCTGAGATCCCCACTCAATGTTCTTTTGTTCGCCAACGATTGATTTCATTTGGGCTTCGCGCTCTTCGAGTTTTTTCTGCATGAGTTTGTTTTTAAGCATTTCCATACAGGTCGCCTTATTCATAAGTTGGCTGCGTTCAATCTCGCATTGCACGACAATACCCGTGGGCAAGTGGGTGATACGGACGGCGCTGGAAACTTTATTCACGTTCTGACCACCGGCTCCGCCGGAACGGAACGTATCCACACGTAGATCCTTCGGATCAATCTCGACCTCGCTCACGTCGGCGAACTCAGGCACGACGTTAACGGACGCGAATGATGTGTGGCGACGAGCGCTCGCGTCGAACGGGGAGATGCGCACAAGGCGGTGCACACCCTTTTCGCCCTTGAGTAAGCCATAGGCATGGACGCCCGTGATTTTGATCGTGGCGGATTTAAGACCGGCTTCGTCACCGTTCTCATAATCCAAAACTTGGTATTTGAAGCCTTCGCGCTCGCAGAAACGGCCGTACATACGGAACAGCATATCCGCCCAGTCTTGGGCTTCCGTTCCGCCTGCGCCAGGATGGACTTCGAGGACGCAATTCAGGCTGTCGTATTCGCCGGAAAAAAGTAATAAATTCCGCAAATCGGTGATTTTTTTCTCTAAATCGGGCACCAAAGACACCGCGAGATGGAACATATCCTGATCCTCCGCGGCCAATTCCAAAAGGTCGGTCAGGTCCTGATAATCCTGACGGATCGTCTGATAGGACTCGACCCGTTTCTTGGCATCCGAAAGCTGGTTCACAACCGCGACGGCGGCTTTCTGGTTCTCCCAAAAACCTTCAACGTTTTGTTGTTCTTCTAAGTCGGCGATTTCTTTATTCAAACGGTCGAGGTCAAAGAGAATCACCGAGCTGCGATACCATAGACCCGATTTGCTGAGTCTTCTGTTTTAATTCGACGAGCTCTTCCATTCTATTCCCCTCTTATTTTTGTTCCGGTTCAGCCGGAGCCTCTTCTTGTTTTTGTTCCTCTTCGGCTTTCTTGACCAAGCGGACATTCAACAAGTTGAAAACGGTGTCGACGGCGGCCTTCTCGTTCTGTTCACGGAAAAGGTCATAACCTTCGTTGACGTAGTCCTGGAGCGGGTTGCGCTGCGCATAGCTACGCAAGCCAATGCCTTCGCGTAAGTGCGCCATTGTGTCGATGTGCTTCTGCCAGTTGCGGTCGATGACCGAGAGCGAGATTTGGCGTTCGACTTGGTCAGCGACTTCGCTCGGCCAAGTTTTGCGCTTACTAAGGTAACGCTGATAAAGGATCTCGGAAAGATCGTCAGCATCTTCATCCGCTGGCGCGCCATCGAACGCGGCTACGTTGAGCGTGCCCTCGGGCAAGAACTTCGGTTCAACCATCCGGCGAAGGGCTTGGCCATCGACCAAACCTTCGTCAGTAGACGTATCGATGCACTTGTTGCACAAGAACGTACCGGTGGTTTTGAAGAAGTCGTGAACGAGGTCAACAATGTCTTCAGCCATGAGGATGCTGTCGCGCTTATCATAGATAATCTGACGCTGTTTGGCTAAAACGTCATCGTAATCTTTGAGGTTTTTGCGAGTATCGAAGTTGCGGCCTTCGATCTGTTTTTGGG
>CAMYXQ010000004.1 GCA_947303105.1 uncultured Caryophanales bacterium
AAAATCTCCACGTCGAGAATCATCTCGAGTGCCATGAAGAAGATGAGGATGGCAAAAGCGATGACGATGCCAGTCATGTAGAGGTCGGTCAACACCATGATTGCAAAGTAAAGGATCATCGTGACGAAGGCGTTCGCCACCATCGGAAGGGCGCGGGAAAGCATCTCACGCAACGCATCGACGTCATTCGCGAAGACCGACATGATGTCGCCATGGGTCTTCGAATCGAAATAGGAAACCGGCAAGTCTTCAAGATGCTCAAAGAGGTCATCGCGGATCTTCTTCTGGATGCCTTGGCTGACCATCGACATGAGGAAGTTATAAAAATATAACGAGATGATGCCGACCAGATAGAAGGCCGCCATAATGCCAATCGCCCCACCGAAGTGGACGCCATACCACGTGACTTCGCTGAACTCAGCGAACGCACGGACGTTTTGATTGGCATCTAAAATGAAGTGGTCGACGACCACGGTGCCGATAAAGTAACTTCCAAGGGCGGTTACCGCCGAACTCAAAAGAACGAGGAACACGACGAGGAAGAACTGCCACGGATAGTATTTGAAAACATAACGCAAGAGGCGGCGGATCGCGCCGCGTTTCGCCTTGCGGGAGACGGGCGCCATATTACGTGGGTTTTTGGATGGTCTAAGCGTTGCTCGCGGCATCGAAATCACCTCCCCCACCTAATTGAGATTCGTACAAAGTGCGGTAAATCTCATTATTGGCGATCAATTCCTCATTGGTCCCCATTCCAACGATCTGACCATCATTCATGACGATGATCTGATCGCAATCCTTAATTGAAAGCACCCGCTGAGCGATGATGAGCTTCGTCACATCGTTGCGGTGTTCGCGTAATCCACGGCGGATTTTGCCGTCGGTGCCAGTGTCGCAGGCACTCGTGGAATCATCGAGGATAAGGATCTTTGGATTCTTTAATAAAGCTCTGGCGATGCAAAGGCGCTGTTTCTGTCCACCGGAAACATTGGTGCCACCTTCATCGATTTGGGTATCAAGCCCCTGCGGGAACGAATGCAGGAATTCGCTGCACTGGGCGATATCGCAAGCTTTCCAAATCTCTTCGTCGGTCGCGTTTTCATTGCCCCAGCGGAGATTGTCGCGGATCGTCCCGGTGAACAAAGTGTTCTTTTGGAGAACGACCGCCACGGATTCACGCAAAGAACTGACATCGTACTTCCGGACATCTTCACCGCCGACGGTGACCGAACCGCTATCGACATCATACAGACGTGCGATGAGACTGATTAAAGTGGTCTTGCCTGAACCGGTAGAACCGATGATTCCCAACGTGGAACCACTGGCGATATCCAGGTTGATATTGTGAAGAATCGGTTTGCCCTCATTATATGAGAACTGGACATTTTGGAAGGAAATGTCGCCGGACTTGACTTCAAAAATCGCATTCTCGGGAACTTTGATATCCGGCTCTTCGAGGATGATCGCCGCGATACGTTCCGCCGAGTTACGGGCGATGGTGATCATGACGTAAACCATCGACACCATCAAAAGGGACATAAAGATCATTTGGACGTAAGTGATGAGGGTGGTCAAAGAACCCGTATCCAAATCGGTGCCACCGGATTTGACGATGAGGGTTGCGCCAAAGAAAGACAATCCCAACAAAGTCGCGTTAATCGCGAAGTTGAGTGTGGGTTGGTTGAACGCCAATAATCGTTCGGCATGGACGAAGAGACGATAAATCGTCCCACTCACGCCACCAAACCGCTTCTTCTCGAAATCTTCGCGATTGAACGCTTTGACGACGCGGATGCCGTCCACATTTTCTTGGACGCTCTGATTGAGGTTGTCATAGGTATCGAACACTTTGACAAAGGTCGGGTGGACGGTGCGGGCCAGTAAGAGAAGGACAGTTAAGACGATGGGCACCAATGCGACGAAAATCCAAGCCACCTTCCATTCAGTGACGAAGGACATGATGATGGCCAAAGTCATTAAGAACGGGGCGCGGACCACTGCACGGAGAGCCATCTGGAAAGCGTTCTGCACATTGGTGACGTCTGTGGTCGTTCTGGTGACGATCGAGGAGGTTGAGAAGTGATCGATATTCTTAAAAGAATATCTTTGGATCTTGCGGAACATTCCTTCGCGAAGGTTCGCCGCGAACCCGCAGGCCGCGGACGCCGCCCAGAAACCACTGAGGATGCCAGTCGCGGCGGCAACGATGACGCACGCGGCGATGATTAGGGAATAATTGGTGATGGTTGAGAAATCGCTGGCCTTGATCCCGCGAACCAAATAACGCATGAAGAAGGCGACCATCGTTTCGCAGATGGTTTCGAGGAAAACGAAAACCCAAGCCAACAAGGTATCCTTCTTGAACTTGCCCATGTAAGCAAAAATAACCCGGAAGGTGGCAATTAAAGATGTTTTCTTTTCCTTATTCTTCCTAGCCATTTTTCGTTCCTAAGTTATGACGAATCTGCTCACAGACCCGTAAATACGTCGTGATATCCTCTTCGCTTAAACCTTCGGTCATCTTTTCTTCCGCTTGGCTGAAAAGGACCAAAACGCCTTCAAAGCGGGCCAATCCCTTTTCGGTCAGACGGAGATATTTTTGACGACGATCTTCGGGGTTCACCTCAAAGAGGATGTATCCCCGTTCTTCTAACGAGGATAAGGTTTCCGAAATCGTTGATTTCGGGCTATCGAAATGAGCCATCAGATCCGTACTGGTGACATTCTTATCTTGGTTACGGCAGATAAAACCGAACACCCGGCCTTCTAACGGTGAAAGAATCCCACCTTCGAGAGAAGCGAATTCATTGACCATGTGATTGGAAATAGCCCTTGATGTGAGCAAGGATTCTTCACGTAGTGTTTGGGTGGTTTTCTCTGCCATAATCGTTCGGTGACGAACAATTTTGGAATGTCCACCGCGTATTTTCAACAATTAAATTGTGCGTGAGCGCGGATACCGGCCCAAATCCGTTCTAAGTCGTTTTCGCTTTTTAGCGATTCAGTGATAGAGAGTCGGATTTTCTTATAACCAGGGAATCCGCTGAAGAAATGGGGCAAGATGCCGCGGAGCTGAGGGATTGCCCGATGGGCTCCGATGTCGGCGATAAGCATGTCGGCATACTGCTCCGCGAGCTCTAATTGTTTTGAGAGAGGCAGAGCCTCTTCCACCGGTTCCCCATTCAGTTTTTCATTGATTTGACTCACAAGCTGAGGATTGCCAAGAGCGCCTCTGGCGACCATCACGAAATGGGCGCCGGTGATTTCCATCGCCTTGATGGCGTCTCCGACGGTGAAGATGTCGCCCGACACGGCGATTGGGACGCTCGTCTCTTTTTGGATATCGCGGATCAACTCATATTGGGGCTGACCGGAATATAGTTGTTTGGTTGTTCTAGCATGGATCGTAATGCCTTGGACACCAGCTTTTTCAGCGAGCTGAACAACCTCGTGGACATTGATGTGTTCTTGGTCCCATCCAAGGCGGATTTTGATGGTTACCGGATGCTTGGAAACATCACAAATGCCCTTCAAATACTCAAAAAGCTCATCGGGGCGGCGTAACCAGGCAGAACCCGCGCCAGTCTTCGTAACCTTATAGACAGGACAACCCAAATTGAGATCCAGGATGTCATAGGTGGCATTCTTTTCGAGAATCTCCACTGCTTTGACCGTGGATTCCAAAGAAGAGCCAAAGAGTTGCAAAGCAACCGGTCTCTCGTCTTCGGCGGTTCGCAGATACTCGAAGGTTTGTTTGTTGCCATAGACCAAACCGCAGTCGCTGATCATCTCACTGACGGTCAAGGCGACGCCGAATGGTTTTAAGAAGCGGCGATAAGAAAGATTGGTGACTCCAGCCATCGGAGCCAACAAAACCCTTCCTTCTAATTCAATACCGCCAAACTTCATGGTTATATAGAAAGGAGGTCTTAAGACCTCCAATCGATTATTCTTTCGGGGTTTCCTCTTTCGGGGCATCTTCTTTTTGCTCGGGGATCGCACCATCGATTTGATGGACGGTTTCGATCTGTTTCTGCGGAAGGGCACCGGTCTTGATGAGGGCGTCGATCTGCTCGGCGGTGATGGTTTCGTTCTCGAGCAAAGTCTCCGCGATCAAAGTGACATCCTTCTTATGTTCGGTGAGGATGGCCTTCGCTTGTTCATGAGCATCTTCGATGATCTTACGGACGGCCTTATCGATTTCGAAGGCAACTTCACCGGAGAAGTTCCGCGAGGTATTCGTATAGTCGCGGCCAAGGAAGACGGAACCCTGGTTGGATTCATATTGGATCGGACCAAGTTCGGACATACCGAATTCGGTGACCATCATACGAGCTAAGCGGGTGGCGCGCTGAATGTCATTTTCGGCGCCGGTAGAAACATCGTCAAAGAAGATTTCCTCACTGGTACGACCACCGAGAAGACCGGTGATCTCAGCAAGGAGTTCCTTCTTTGTAAGAAGGAATCTATCGGTTTCCGGAGTCATGAGAACATGACCGCCGGTCTGACCGCGCGGAATGATGGTGATCTTCTGAACCTTTTCGCTATGCGGCAAGACCAAACCGATGACGGCGTGGCCGGCTTCGTGATAAGCGACCTGACGACGTTCGTGTTCGTTCATGCGTTTGCTGTTCTTGGCCGGACCGGCGATTTGACGGTCGATGGCTTCATCGATTTCCGGCATGCCGATGGATTCTTTGCCGAAACGAACGGCTAAGATAGCGGCTTCATTCAAGATGTTGGCGATATCGGCGCCGGAGAATCCGACGGTCCGTTTAGCCAACGCGGCAAAGTCGACGCTCGGATCTATATTCTTTCCACGAGCGTGAACCTTGAATATGTCTTCGCGGCCCTTCACGTCAGGAGCGCTGACGGTGATGATGCGGTCGAAACGGCCAGGACGCAACAAGGCGGGATCGAGGACGTCGTCACGGTTGGTGGCGGCGATGACCAAGATGCCTTTGTTATGTTCGAAACCATCCATCTCAACAAGCAACTGGTTGAGCGTCTGCTCACGTTCATCATTGCCGCCGCCCAAGCCAGCGCCACGCTGACGACCGACGGCATCGATTTCGTCAATGAACACAATGCAAGGAGCGGCCTGTTTCGCCTTCTTAAAGAGATCGCGGACACGGCCGGCGCCGACACCGACGAACATCTCAACGAAGTCAGAACCGGAGATGGAGAAGAACGGAACGCCAGCTTCGCCAGCGACCGCTTTCGCGAGGAGGGTTTTACCGGTTCCAGGCGGGCCGATCAAGAGAACGCCCTTGGGTAATTTCGCACCAAACGCGCTGAATTTTTTGGGATTTTTGAGATATTCGACCAATTCGACCATCTCTTGCTTCTCTTCATCGCAGCCCGCGACGTCGTCAAATTTCGTCTTGGAGGAATCCTCGCGACGGGCCGGTGAACGGTTGAAATCCATCGCCTGGCGGTTGGCGCCATTGACGGAATTGTTGATTCTGCTGAAGAAGAAAATACCTAAAATGATCGTTCCGAGAAGGAGCAATAATGTCGGTCCCCAAGTCTCTAACCAAGAGGTCTGGAAAGCGTCAGTGACAAGATAGTAAGCCGGGGTGCTGGAACGGCGCGAAAGATCGGGGCTCGCATTCCATTCGCGGATACGATCCTGGAAGACTTCCGACCAAGTGACGAGCTCTTTGTTCGGGGTGGCGAGAACGACATAAACGCCTTCCGCGTTCTTCTCGGTGAACATGTTGGCTTCGAACTTGTTGGTGGACCATTCTTCGTTTTCCATCGAAACGGTGTACTTGTACGAAGTCTTGGCGTTGGTCAGCAAAGCGGTACCACTGACCGTGGTCGTGGTGTAGCTCTGACTGACATTCGCGGTGTAAAGATAGACCGTTGAAGTCGTATTCTCCGCACTGTTGACTCGGAGTAAGTTATAGAGTTCGCTCTTCGACCAGGTAATGGTTCTGTTGAAGATGTTTTTGCTGAACAACACGATGATCGTGACGACGACCGCGGCGATCAAAATGAATGGCAGGAAGAAACGGAACCCACGTCTTTGATTCGGATTCTGACGAGGATCGTGATTCTGGTTGCGATTGTCGTTGTTGTTTTCGGGGTAATTGTCTGGCATAGGCTACCTCCTTGTGGGGTTGGGAGCGCTTCTTTTTAGAAAAAGAATACGCTCAAATTAAAGCAAATGGGTTTCGATGTCAATCATTGTGCACAAAGCGTAATTCGAGAATGCTCTCGAAATTATCGTCCGAGTAGTTGGGGTCTGGAACATAAACGACTTTGCCGTCTTTGTTGCAGAAGACCGGCCACTGGCTGAGAACGGAATGCGGCAGATTCAAATCGATATAGAAACGGCGGACCGGAACAAGATAACCACCATAGGTGACCATATCTTGCGGCAAAGCGGTTCTGATCGTCAGAGGATAGTCCTCTGGTTTGATGCCGCGGTCCTTGCCGCCATTTGAAAAATCCAAATGGAATTGCGGGGTATCCAGGACACCCGGCTTTTCCAAAATGTAGGAATAGGGTAATTCTTCGGGATTTGATCCAAGAATCAACACGTCATATTCCTTGATGATGAACCAGCCTTGTCCGATCGGGTAAGAGAGGTTCGGTTGAGGATCCAAGCACATCTTCCGGATGTCATTCAGCGACGAGGATTTCAAATGCACATGAACGTCAGCATTACCCACGAAGCGGATGAGCGTGCGAGCGAATTCCTCGGGTGACAAGGCGATGATGCTGCGGATGGATAGACTCCGGGTCGTATCCATGACTTTATCAAGGCCGGAGATGAAGCGGATCTTTTCATCGTTCTCCGTGCGGATTTCATCGAGAATCTGCTCGCGTTCGATCGCGTTCAGGTGGGCGACGATCGAGCGATGGATGTCATCGCGGACGTGCTGGTCTTCATAGACGTCCATATGGGTGCTGAAGGGGACGTTGTTTTCTTTGTCGTAGTTCAGCAATTCGTGACGGGTGAAATCGAGAAGCGGGCGCAGAACGACCATGCCTTCGTGCGTGGAGATGGGCTGATACCCGTACTTGCGGGGACGCTTGCCTAGGTGCTTTTGGGTGAGATAGACCTCAATGAGGTCTTCCATTGTGTGCGCAACCAAAAGACCGGCGGCATCGTATTTCTGATACATCTCTTCGAAAAACGCATAACGAGCGTTGCGGGCCCATTCCACGAAGTTCTCCGCTTTGCCTTCCTGTGGAAGTTTATCGGTATCGAGGGTTTCGAGGCGGAGATTGTGTTCTGCGCAATACTGTTTCAACGCATCTTCTTCGCCTTCCATCGAATCTTGGAAGTGATAGTTCACAAAACAGACCACCGGAGAGACGCCTTGTTTGATGGTCATGTCCAGCAAGGCCATGCTGTCGGGACCAAAGGTACTGGCGAGGATATAATTCGAATGGGGATCGAGGTTCAATTTAAACATTTTCTTCTCTCCTTTCGTGGGTGACTTCTTTGATGATTTCGTACATCGCTTCGGCTTCTTCTTTTTTGGCGTATGGACGGATTTCTTTGACGAGGATCTCGTATTCGTGACGCCCGAGATGCAGGGTGATGCGGTCGCCGGCTTCGACTTCCGTCATCGCCTTTGCCCGCTTACCGTTCTTGAAGACATCTCCGTCGTCGCAGAGATCTTTCGCGGTCTCCCGCCGCTTGATGAGGCGGGATATTTTAAGGAATTTGTCCATTCGCATAGGATAACTATATCACAACACATATCCTTACGATATGTCATGACGCATAGATAATTTCCGAATCGCCCTCATAACGGCCTCTAAACGATCCAACCAGTTGCCAACTTTATCGACACGCAACTGGAGGTGTTTGTCATAAAATGACACCTTCACATGGCCCAAGTGAGGAACGAGTTCATTGAATAATTCGACGCCGATTCCGTTCACGGAACTCCAGCGATCATCAAGCAAAATAACGATGTCCTTCTGGAATTCATCGATTGCGGCGAACTCCGGGTGAGCGCCCATCGCATCGATTCGGCGTTTTTGAATTAGCAATTCAACCTCGGGAGGTAGTTTTCCGTAGATGTCGCGGAGTTTCTTTTTAAACCGATCGATTTCCGCGTCGTTGGCGCAGTCGGCAAGTTCTTGGTACAAAGCGACTTTGTCGCTATTGATCGCATAATCTTGCGGAATGAATGCATCGATGGAGAACATCTTGTTCGGTTTGGGCGGAATTGGGGCGATGCCGGTTTTCCGTTCTTCTAGCGCCTCGTTGAGCATCTTCAAATACAAATCCAAGCCAACCGTATCGATGAACCCGGCTTGCTCAGGGCCAAGGATGTCGCCCGCCCCGCGAATCATCAAATCACGCTGGGCGATTTTGAACCCGCTGCCCAGTTCGGTAAAGTCTTGGATAGCCGCCAAACGTTTTTGGGCATCTTCGTTCATTACTTTGTCCTGCTTGTAGAACAAATAGGCATAGGCGATTCGGTTTCCACGACCGACGCGGCCTTTGATTTGATAGAGCTGCGACAAACCAAAACGGTCCGCATCTTCGACGATGATCATGTTGGCGTTCGGAACGTCGATGCCGTTTTCAATAATTGAGGTGGCCACAAGCACATTGATCCGGCCATCGTAGAATTTTTCCATGATGTCTTCCACCGCCTCGCGTTCCATCTGACCATGGACGACTCCGACATGAGCGAATGGCACATTCTCGGCAATACGATTGGCAACGCGATAAATGCTGTCGACGCGGTTATGGATATAGAACACCTGGCCGGTCCGACTCAGCTCGCGGGAAATCAATTCACGGATGGCTTTTTCTTGGTAGGGAGCCACATAAGTTTGGATAGGCATTCTAGCCGATGGCGGGGTATTTATTTGGCTTAAAGCGCGAACCCCAACAAGCGACATTTGGAGGGTTCTTGGAATCGGTGTTGCTGATAGTGATAAAACGTCAATTGAATTAGAAATCTCTTTGATCCGTTCTTTTTGTTCGACGCCAAACCTTTGTTCTTCGTCAACCACCAACAAACCGAGTTCTTTGAAGTGGATTTCTTTACTCAAAAGCTTGTGGGTCCCGATAACTAAATCAATGTGACCCTCACCAATCTCTTTGATGGCTTTTTTCTGCTCAGATTCCGGAACTAATCGTGATAATAGTGCAATTTTGACCCCAAATTCGCGAAAACGATCACAAGCGACCTCATAATGTTGCCTGGCGAGCAAGGTTGTCGGACAAAGGATAGCCGCTTGTTTTCCGGCTAGGATTGATTTGAAGCAGGCCCGGAAAGCAATCTCGGTTTTACCAAATCCGACGTCGCCACAAAGGAGACGATCCATGACGACCGGGCTTTCCATATCTTGTTTGATTTCTTGCAAACATTTTTGTTGGTCTTCCGTCAATGTATATGGGAATCCTTGCTCAAATCTTTCTTGCAGTTCGTCATCGGGAGGGAAGGCATATCCATCGATTTTCAGACGAGTGCCGTATAGCTTGATCAAGCGATCGGCGAGGTCATCGATTCGGGTTTTGATCTTTTCCTTTTTCTTGGTCCAATCGCCACGGGAAAGGCTGGAAAGTTTGGGGCGTGCGCCATCTCTTCCGCTGTATTTTCGGACGAGTCGGAATTGCTCCAGCGGAACATATAAAGATTCACTTCCGGCATAGGCGATATGGAGGTAGTCGCGATGGGCGCCCTCCACTTCCAACGTCTTCACTGAAAGGAATTGCCCGATGCCATTATATTCATGGACGACATAATCGCCCGGCTTCAAATCTTCGTAGGATTTCAAAATGGTCGCATTCCGGAAGCGGGAAGCGTAACGGGTTGCCACCGCATGATGCCCGAATAGTTCTTGGGCAGAAAGGAACACGACTTTCTGGTCGGGGAATTCGAATCCCGTTGATAAACCTTCGCTGCTAAGACCAATTTTTCCTTGCGGCAATTGATACTTTCTTACCGTCTCATAGGGCAATTTCAATTCTTTTAGAATTGATTCGGTCGTGTATCTCTGTTGTTCCTCTGCTAAGCAAATCACGATTTTGTCGCAGGTGGAACAATAAGTCTGAATCGTCGTTCCTAACGCGGTCAAACCCGTGCCGCCCGCGACCGCATGGCGGACATGGAATTCAAGTTGGTCAGAACGGGTTTTGAAACGCATCCCATAAATGGGGCGGATCGCGCCAAAGGCTTCTTTGTAATCCATATATTCGCGAAGCCCAGAGACAATTTTCAGTTCCTGACGGAGCTCACCATAGAAGCTCGCGGCTTCGTTGGTAATCAAATCAATGGATTCCTGGAACTTTTCCTTATTGGCGACAAAAACGACCTCGGGATCAAAATAACGGAACACACTCCAAGGGGAATTGCCCGCTAAGCAGAAATATCGATACAAGTATGGCCGTTCGGTCCGATTAAGGATATTTTCCAAATCATTTGCAACATTGGCTTTCAGGGTTTCGGCAGCTTCTGCCGGAAGCTCATTCAAATCCTTTTCCAGCCTTTCCGTGACGCGATTCGCCCATTCAGAAAGATCTTCTTCGTCGCAATACAAATCAGTCGCGGGAAGAATCTCAATCTCTTTTAGAGATTCGCCGCTGATTTGGGTGCCTAAATCAAAGAGACGGATGCTTTCGATTTCATCGCCGAAGAACTCGATTCGGCACGGCTGTAACGAGGAAACGGAAAAAACATCAAGGATGTCACCGCGATTGGCAAATTGTAACGACTGGTCAATTTTATTGACTTTGGAATAGCCGAGCTGAGCCAAACGGCGGCGCATCTCTTTGAGGTCCACCGTATCGCCGACCTGCAAATGAATCGCGGCATCTCTAAAGCAGCGCGGATCCGGTAAGTAACGGACCGTCGCCGAAGGATGGGTCACCAAAATCTTTGGCCGTTGATCGAGTAGTCTTCCTAATGCGTAAACCCGTTGAGACATTAGTTCCTTTGAGGAGGACAATGCCTCGGCCCGGAGCAATTCATCGTTCGGGAAGAAAACAACCTCTTCTTCTTTGAAGAAGTTCAACAGGAATTCATAGATCTTTTGGGCGGAATATAAGTCATTGGCAACGACGGCCATATCCCGCTTCCGATCATGGAAAATCGAGGCGGAAGCAAGGGCAATTCCGAGAGTGTCTTCAACAACAAAAGCCCCTTTCCGTTTGAGGGAGGGGGTATCGGGAACTAAGTTTTTCAGTAACTCAAACAGGTTTTCCGTCTTTTGGCACCTCACTTCTTTGGTTATAACGGTTCATGGCCATTTGGAAGCCATGGAGGGCGATTTCACGTAACGCTTTGGCGGCTCGATCGGTCGCGTCTTCCAAGAGCTTTTTGCCTTCGGGAGACGGTTTCCCAAGCACATAGTCCACCGCATCGAAGGTGGGCTCACCGATGCCGACGCGGATGCGGGCGATCTCATCGGTGCCCATGCGGTTGATGATCGACTGCATGCCTTTGTGTCCTCCGCTGGATCCGAATGGGCGCAAACGCAACGCGCCTTCGGGGATGGCCATCTCATCGTAAACGATGACGATGTCCTCTTTCTCGATTTTGAAGTAATCCGCGAGCGGTTGGACGCATTCGCCGGAGTTATTCATGAACGTCTGCGGTTTGCAAAGGATGATCGGTTCGGGGAAGACGGGGGATTTGACAATCTCGAATTCGCCTTTGAAATCGTGACGGGAAAAAGACACGCCTAACGAATCGGCGAATTTGTCGAGGACGACGAATCCCATGTTATGACGGGTTTCGGCGTACTCTCTTCCCGGATTTCCCAAACCTACGAATAATTTCATGCTTTGTTATCTTCGGCCTCAATCTTCTCAATCACTTCGATGACGCGGTCCACTTTCGCCTGATCATAGACCTCGAAGGGATTCTCGAGCACGCTGAGGAGCTGTTTGTCGCCTTCGGTGGCATCCGGCTTCCTCGCAATACGGGCGATTGAGGTCTTCATCAGGGCTTTATGGACAAGGTTCAGCTTTTTGAAATCGAAGGAACCTTGGAATTGATAGAAACGGATGTGATAAAGATCCAACACGTTCTGATTGATCAACGTGTTTCTTCCCTCGGGGGTCGGATAACCCATGCCTACGGCAAAGATGATGACGTTGCGGTCTTTCATCTCTTCCCAATGGACAAGGAAATCATTCACGCCTTGGATATTGCCGCCCATGACCCAACCACCGAAAACGATGATGTCGTATTGGTCAAGGGCCTTCCATTTGAATTTCTTCAAGGGCATGACGTCGGCCCCGACCGCCTTGCCGATGTCTTCGGCATATTGTTTGGTTGAACCGTAGCCAGATTTATAAAGAATCAATTTTTTCATACCCGTAGTTTACTCTATGTTTCGTAAGAAACCAAACTCTTCGATTTAAGAAGCGAAAAGAGTAGAATGCTCCTATGAACGCAAAACGATTCTTCGCGCAATTCGGCCGTGGTTGCTCCATGGGCCTCGGGATGGTTCCCGGCGTCAGCGCCGGCACCTTGGCGGTCATCGTCGGGATTTATGATGAGCTGATCGATGCCCTTTCTTCCTTACGCAAAGAATTCAAACGCTCCTTCGTGCGCCTGCTCCCCATCGTGCTTGGCGTTCTCATCGCCTCCGCGTTGGTTCTCCTCGGCGTCCATTTCTTCTATTCCAAAGCCGAATTCATCATCTGCTGCGTCTTCGCCGGATTCGTTTTGGGCACGATTCCATTAATTGCCAACAAGGTTGGCTTTAAAAACGAGACGGGCAAGAAAATCATCGGTATCGTCATCGGTTTTATCGTTGCCGCCGGAATCGGCGCCCTATCCGTCATCAGCAAGCTATACTGGGGTCTCGAGTTCTCCGCCGCCTTCATCGAAGGTCGTTGGTGGACATATCTCGCCTGCCTCGTCGCCGGTTTCATCGCGGCAGCCGCTTGCATCGTCCCTGGCATCTCCGGCGCGATGATTCTCTTTATCTTCGGTTTATACAATCCCTGCGTCGGCATTTATGCCGGTGCCGATTCGATGTTCCATAACCATGACCGCATCTTGAGCGGCCTCGGTTTGACCGCGGCGATCCTTGTCGGCGGCCTTCTCGGCATCATCCTCACCGCGAAAGGAATGCGCCGTCTAATGGAAAAGAGGCGGGAAATAACCTTCTCCGTCGTCTTCGGTTTCGTCCTTGGATCCATTGTTTCTATTTTCTGCAACCAATCTCTTTTGAATGACGCCAACGAATGGGCCTATTCGCAGACCCCGACCTGGGCCTATGTTGTTGGCTCCATTCTCTTTGTTGGCGTCGCCGTCGGTTTCTACTTCGTCTCGCGTTATGCGACCAAATCCAAAGAGAAGGCCGAAGAGCAATCTGCGTCCGTTGATTAAATTGTCTTCTGAACCGATCGCATTCAACCAATACGTAAAATGACAAAATAATTGTTTGCCATTCGAACCATCTATTTTTTGTCAATTTTTGCTTGAAAAACGGCGATTTTTCCCAAACAATTCAGTTATCTCAGCATAAGAAAGGAGTGCTTTATGCCCCGTACCGCCGAACAGAATCGCGTCATCCGCGACAAGAGAAAAGCCAAAATCACCGAAAGAGGCATCGAATTTTTCGCCCTCTTTGGACCGGAAGAAGTCGTTGTAGACGACATCACCCAGTCCCTCGGTTGCTCCCACGGCTTGTTCTACCACTACTTCAAGAACACCGAAGAACTTTACGCCTACATCCCCGAGCACGTCGCCGATGCGCCGCGCCTCCAGCCCTACCGCATCCCGTTCGCGGAACTCGAGAAACTCGGCGTCAAAGAGACCGTCGCGCGTTTGTCTAAATTCATCGTCCAGGTTTTGACCGGAACCGACATCGCCGTCTTCGTTCTCAAGGTCTATGCCGAAAGCGAGAAATCCCTCAGCACCTTTGTCTCCCCGAACGGCCACACCTACTATGATGGTTTCATCCGCTTAATCGAACGCGGACAGAAAGAAGGCCTCATCATCGATGGCGAACCGAAAGAAATCGCCCTTGCCTTCATTGATTTCCTCAATGGCATGATCGATCGCCGCATTTTGACCAAACGGAAAGACTACGTCGCTCCGCGGCCGGAATTCATCGCTCACGCATTACTTAAATAACAAAGTTATTTCGATTGTTCACGACGAAGCGCTAACCGGCGCTTCGTTTCTTTTTCGTTCAGCTTTTTGATCGCTTTATAGGACTTATCCAAGGATGGATAAAGCTTCTCGTACACTTCGTTGTAGAGATAGTCGTAAGTTTCATGGGTTTCGGGGTCAGGCAAGAAAGTATCTTTCACCCGGACCATCGCGTTGAGGGCTTCTTCGACGTTCTTATAAACGCCAGATGCCAAGAACCCGGCAATCGCCGCGCCCAAAGAGCCAGTTTCGGTGGTTTGCACGCGAACGACCGGGCGCCCCATGATGTCCGCGGTGATTTGGCAGATGGTGTCGCTTTGGGCGCCACCGCCGCTCACACGGATTTCTTTGATCGGGCAACGATTCTTCTTTTCGAAGTGTTCGGTGCCTTCGCGTAAGGCATAGCAGATGCCCTCGATGATCGCGCGGTACATATGCTCGCGACCCGTCGCATCGCTCCAACCGATGATCGCGCCTTTGGCGAGCGGTCTGGCTAGGCCGGGTCCCCAATAGGGTTGCAATACCAATCCGTTGCAACCGGCGGGCGCTTTCTTGAGATATTCTTCGAGGTCGGCGGCGCTAAGCTCATGCGACACAAGGTCGTCTACTTTCTTGCCAGCGAACTCTTTGAGGAACCAGTTGACCATCCAATATCCGCGATAGATTTGGATATCCATGTTGTAGTAACCCGGAACGCAGGCTTTAAAGGCCGGTAAGAAGGGTTCGGATTCGGTATAGGTGGTCTTGGTCGTCTCCACTGTGGATGCCGTGCCGTAGCTGAACGCGGCTTTGTCCGGTGAAATAACGCCCAAACCTAGGGTTTCGCAGGATTTGTCGCTTCCGCAGGCGTAAAGAATCAAAGATTCTGGCAAGCCTAGCAATTCGGACGCTTCTTTGGTGAGGTGACCGATTGGGCTCCCTTCGGGAACGATCTCCGCGAGCATGTCGCTGGTGAGCGAGAAAATCTGGCCGGTGAGATGCTTTTCCGGATTCTTGTACCAACCGCCTTTCTTGAAGTCGATCGGGAAGTGGCCGGACATATTCGAACTGCTGTCGGCGAGGCGGCCGGTCAGCCGGTAATTGATATAGGTGGAAACGGGGACGTATTTCTTGATGCGGGCCCAGTTCTCCGGTTCATTCTCTTTGAGCCAGTTCGAGGGGCAGCGACGGCGGTTGGACACAATTGTGTCCGTCTTGCCGACCAAGCGGAACAAGAAACGGGAGAAGGCCGGAAGCGGCTCTTTGCATTCGGCGAGGCGCTGATCGAGCCAGACGATCGTCGGGCGGACGACTTCGTAGTTCTCATCGAGGAAGACGGGACTATCGCGGAAGCAGGACATCGTGATGCCTTTGGCATTCGCGGTCTCTTCTTTGAACCGGCGGGCGAGCCGCTTGGCGCATTTGGCGATGCAATCGAAGTAGTAACGCGGGTCTTGCTCGGCGAAGTTCGGTTGCGGCGAGAAATAGGCGGGTTCGTAGGTTTCTTTTTCAAAGCCTTCGACCTCGCCGCGCTGATTGAATAAAGCGACGCGGACGCTTTGGGTTCCGATGTCGATGGTTATAACGTGAAAGTCGGTCATAAAATATGCCTCCGATTCTGCAAATATTTTAAGCAAATCCGTCGGCCATTGAAATAACGCGTCTTTTGTTAAGGTGAATGAAGATTCACCAAACAACCCGAAAACATGAAAGCCTTTTCTTCTATGAAGAACGAATATTGGTTGTTATAATTTTGCCGTCTAAGGTGCTTTTATGCGCCAATGCACATTGTCAACAGGAGGACAATAATGGCAGAAAAGAAATACGTCTACTCCTTCAAGGAAGGCCATGAAGCGAAGCTTGGCAAGGAAATCCTTGGCGGAAAAGGTTTCGGTCTTGCCGAGATGACCGCCGCGGGCATCAACATCCCCGCCGGCTTCACCGTCACCACCGAAGCTTGCACGCTCTACTACCAGAGTGGCAAAGAAATCCCCGACTATGTCTGGAATGACATCGTCGAGCACGTTCACCAGATTGAAAAGATCTATAACAAATCCTTCGGCGGCGGAAAGGGCATCCCCCTTCTCGTCTACGTCCGTTCCGGCGCCCGGATGTCCATGCCTGGCATGATGGATACCATCCTCAACCTCGGCCTGAACGACCAGACCGTCAAAGAGCTCACCGAAGCCACCGGCAACCCCCGTTTCGCTTGGGATAGCTACCGCCGCTTCATCTTGATGTTCACCAACATCGCCAAAGGCCACCCGCGCAACGAGATGGATGCGATGCTTGACAAGATCAAAGAGGACAACGGCTACAAACTCGACACCGAAGTCACCGCCGAACAGCTCAAAGAGCTCGTCAGCGAGTACAAGGCTTACTACAAGAAAGTCTTCGGCGAAGAATTCCCGTCCGATCCTTACTATCAGCTCCGCGAAGCGGTTGCCGCCGTCTTCCGCAGCTGGGACAACCCGCGCGCCAACGTCTACCGTCAGCGTGAGGGCATCCCCTACGAATGGGGCACCGCCGTCAACGTCCAGACCATGGTCTTCGGCAACATGGGCGAAGATTGCGGCACTGGCGTCGCCTTCTCCCGCGACCCGTCCACCGGCGAAAAGAGAATCTACGCCGAATTCCTTCCGAACGCCCAGGGCGAAGACGTCGTCGCTGGCGTCCGCACCCCGCTTCATATCGATGAGCTCGAACGCCGCATGCCGGAAGTCTACAAGCAGTTCGTCGAAACCATCAAGCGCATGGAACTCTACTTCCGCGATATGCAGGATATGGAGTACACCATCGAAAAAGGCACCCTTTACTTCCTCCAGACCAGAAATGGTAAGAGAACCGCCCGCTCCGCCGTCAAGATCGCCTGCGATCTCGTCGACGAAGGCCTCATCGATGAGAAGGAAGCCTGCCTCCGCGTCGATCCGAAGCAATTGAACGACCTTCTCCACCCGACCTTCGATGAGAAGGATCTCAAACAACATGAAGCCATCATCACCGGCCTTCCCGCCTCTCCGGGCGCTGGCACCGGCGCGATCGTCTTCACCGCCGAAGAGTGCAAAGCCTGGAGCGATGCCGGCAAGAAAGTCGTCCTCGTCCGTTCCGAAACCTCTCCGGAAGACATCATCGGCATGGTCAACTCCGAGGCGATCCTCACCGCCCGCGGCGGCATGACCTCCCACGCTGCCGTCGTCGCCCGTGCGATGGGCAAGTGCTGCGTCGCCGGCGCGACCGAAATCGTCGTCGACGAAGAGCACAAAGAGCTCAAAGTCGGTGGCAAAGTCTACCACGAAGGCGACATCATCTCCGTCAACGGCTCCACCGGTCTCTGCTACGAAGGCGAGATCAAGATGGTCCCGGCCAACCTCTCTGGCGACTTCGGTCGTTTGATGGGTTGGGCCGACAAATATCGCCGCCTCAAGATCCGCGCCAACTGCAATACGCCGGAAGACGCGAAGAACGCCCGCGGATTCGGTGCCGAAGGCATCGGTCTGTGCCGCACTGAGCGTATGTTCTTCGAAGAAGACCGTATTCTCAACATGCGTTCGATGATCCTCTCGGATACTCCGGAGCAGCGCGAAGCCGCCCTCGAGAGAATCCGTCCGTTCCTCAAGAAAGACTTCTATGAGATGTACTTGGCCAATCCTGATAGCCATGTCAACATCCGTCTCCTTGACCCGCCTCTCCATGAGTTCCTCCCGGAAATCACCGATGAAGCGAACATCAAAGAACTCGCGAAGAAACTCGACGTTTCCGAACAGAAAGTCAAAGACCGCATCAACCAGTTGCATCAAGCCAACCCGATGATGGGCTTCCGTGGCGTCCGTCTCTGCGTCGCCTATCCGGAAATCTACGCCGTCTTGGCCCGCGCGATCATCCAGGCCGCCCTCGATGCGACCGAGAAACTCGGCATCGCCGTCGAACCGGAGATCATGATCCCGCTGGCTGGCGAAGTCAAAGAGTATCGTTGGGCGAAGAAAGTCGTCGTCGACGCCGTCGAAGACGAACTCAAGAAGCAAGGCAAGCGCCTCAGTTACCTCGTCGGCACGATGATCGAAATCCCGAGAGCCTGCTTGCGCGCTGGCGACCTCGCCAAGGAAGCGGACTTCTTCTCCTACGGCACCAACGACCTCACCCAGCTCACCATGGGCTTCTCCCGTGATGACAGCGGCCAGTTCTTGCCGAAGTACTACGAACGCAAGATCTACGAATTCGATCCGTTCCAGACCATCGATAAGGATGGCGTCGGCGAACTCGTCAAGATCGCCTTCGAGCGTGGCCGTGCGGCGAAACCGAACCTGACGGTCGGCGTCTGCGGCGAAACCGGCGGCGACACCGCCTCCATCGCCTTCTACGACGAAGTCGGGCTCGACTATGTCTCCTGCTCGCCGTTCCGCGTGCCTCTCGCCCGTTTGGCGGCTGCCCAAGCCAACATTCTCCACGAGAGAAACAAATAAAGGCCTAAAAGAAAATCCCCTGTTTCGCGCAGGGGATTTTTTGGTCGGGTTGTCTTGCTACGCAAAGATGATATAATACATGTGTATTACAAAGGAGGATAATCCAATGTGCACCTACTCCCTTAGAATGACTGACGGTGAGAAAAAACTCCTTCAGGATTATGCTGATACCCAAGGCATTTCGATGGCGGATGCCCTTAAGAGGGCATTCTTCAACATGCTGGAAGATGAATATGACATCAAGGCCGCCGATGAGGCTTATGCGGAATATCTACGGGATCCCGAAACGATCTCGATGGCGGAGATGAAGAAGAAATATGACTTATAGTCTTGTTTTTTCGAAGACGGCAGATAAGCAGATCGCCAAATTGGATGCCGGCGTCCGCCGGATGATCCTCAAATGGTTGGATAAAAATATCGACGGCTGCGAAAACCCACGAATCCACGGCAAGGCGTTAGGCAATAATCGCGTCGGTCAGTGGCGGTACCGGATCGGCGATTATCGGGCCATATGTGTCATCGAAGACGATAAACTGATCGTGTTATGCATCACGGTCGCCCATCGCCGAGAAGTATATGATTTGTAAAGAAAATCCCCTGTTTCGCGCAGGGGATTTTTTATTGCGTTTCGCGATTAGGCCTTCGGGGCTCTGATCGAGAATTCGCCGTATTTGACGGTCGTGACGTCACTGACGTTCACGATGTCTTTCTTGGCATTGTTGTCGCGGAGGATGACCGACATTTCCGATCTGACCGGGAGATAATTCTCAACGGCGAGATAGGCGCTGCTCTTGAGGCTGTAATCGACGGAGACGCCAACGTCCAATCCCGGGATGGTGGCCGCGGCGTCGAGTTTGAGGTCGGTGTTGAATTTGCCCTTGAGGATCAAGGAGCCTTCACCATCGGAGGCGAAGGAGATGATCGGTTCGTCGTTGGAGCTCAACTTGATTTCCGAAGGAATGTAGGTGGAGAGCATGGAGGTGAAGTTGGTGAATTGGCCGAGGAATTCCGGCATGACCGCGACGGTCGTGTCGATCAGAGTAGCGAACTCTTCGACATATTCGTTGGTGAGTTCGATTTCCGCTTCGCCGAAGCTGCTATAATCCAAAACTTCGCCTTCTTCATTTTCGCCGGAACCGGAGACGGAATACTTGGAATGATAGACTTCGCCATCTTTCCAGAAGTAGAACTCGGTCTTGGAGTTGCCGCTGTCGCTCTTTGCTTCGGAGACATAGTGGACGAAACGATCCTGGACGCTGGCTTCGATGGTGGTGACATTTTCAAGCTTGAAGCCTTCGCCGGACATCTTTGAGACGCTCTTGAAACGGAAGTAGTTGTTTTCCACTTCATCATCAGCGTGCTTCTTGGCGATTTCGGCGGCGCGGGCCTGGGCGGTCTGCTCGTCGATCTTTTCGGCGCAGGAGGTCAATAACGCGCCGATCATGAGGGGGATGATAAATAATGTTTTCTTCATAAAGAAACTCCTTTTGCGCATTGATTATAGAACAAATATCGGAGTGTGGGTGATTTTTGATAGAATAATAGGGATGTATCCAAAACTATTCGGACTCATTGATAGCTACACCGTCATGATCCTTCTCGGGGTCATTGGGGCTTTGGTGACCTTCTTTTTCTATCTCCGCCGCCAGAAGATGGGACGGAACGAAATCATCGACCTTTTATGGATCGGCATTGTTTCCGTCATCGCCGGGATCATCTTCGCCTGCTTGTTCGAAAATCTCTATGAACTCATCGAAAACCCCGCCGCATACCATTGGACTTGGGGCATGACTTTCATCGGCGGAGCGATAGGCGGAGCCGGGATGTTCTTATTGCTCTATTTCCTTTATTACAAGAAACACCATAAACCCATCCTCCGCGAGATTCTCGTCGTCGCCCCTGGGTGCATTACATTGGCCCATGCGGTCGGGCGCATCGGCTGTTTCCTCGATGGGTGCTGCTACGGCAAAGAAACGACCGCCTGGTATGGCATTTACTTCCCAACCCTGGGCAAAACGGTCATCCCGACCCAACTCTTCGAAGCGGCCTTCTTGTTCGTCTTATCCGCCGTATTGATCGTCTTGGCGTTCAAATTAGATTGGAAATACACATTCCCCGTCTATTTGATTTCCTACGCCGTATTCCGCTTCCTCATCGAATTCATCCGCGGCGATGAAAGAGGGGCCTTCCTTGGCCCCTTCTCACCCAGTCAGATCTGGTGTTTCGTTTTATGCGCTGGCGGGATCGCCTTGATCTTCATTCTCCGCCGGTTTATGCCGAAGGCCCATGAAGAACAACAAGAGGCCGTAGCCGATGACAACAAGGCCGACCAGCCCGTTGACTAAGAAATAAACCCAATCCCCACGTAAGTCATATATCGTTGGGATAAGCATCCCATTCAGGAAATTGAATGCGAAATGAAGCGCCACCGGAAGGATGGCATTTTCTGTTTCGAGGTACATGTATCCCAGTAACAAACCGAGGAAGAAACAATAAACAACCTGAATCAACGCCGGCACGATGGTGTCCACCGAAGAGATGTTTGTGAGATGGATAATCCCAAAGAAGAACGCCGACCAGAGGATTCCTTTCCAAGGTTCCCGAGTCTGCGATGCGGCCTCTTTGGCGATCAGCACGCGGAAGATATATTCCTCGGCGCAGGCGGTCAATAAGCAGACGGGGATCTGCAGCCAGACATCCGCGAGAGGCGAACCGGACTTGGCGGAGAATAGCCCAACGAAGAGGTTTGATATGGCAATAAGCAAGAACGGCAGGAACCGGAAATCCTTCCAATGAAGCCGTTTGAACCTTGGGTTAAATAACTTGTTGGCTCGGGCATAAAGCACCGCGAAAACGAGAAAAGCAACGCGGATTGCCAAAGATATTCCGTAATTCCACCACTTCGAGGCGATCCACCGCGAGAAAGGGAAACAGACAAGGAATAGATAAACAAGGCCGATGATGGCGATGGCGATCCAACGATTGGCCCGTTCTTTTTTCATCAATGGTTATTATGCCACAACCGACGAAAAAAGGAGGGGCGAACCCCTCCTCTTTTTTGGTATCGATTAAGCGATGGTGAGGTTGGTGAAGGAGAAGGTATCACCAAGAGCGCCGTA
>CAMYXQ010000005.1 GCA_947303105.1 uncultured Caryophanales bacterium
GCCAGACGACTAGTCGATTTTCTTGACGTTCGACGCACGCGGTCCACGATCCGATTCCTGAACTTCGAACTCGACGTGTTCGCCTTGTTCAGCGGTCTTGTAGCTATCCATGATGAGTGCGCTGTAATGGAAGAAGTAGTCCTTATTGTCTTCACCGTGGATGAAGCCGTAACCCTTCTCCTTATTGAACATTTTCACTGTTCCCTTCATGAGAATCCAACCTTCCTAGTCGTAAAAAACAACCGAGCATTACTATACCATTATCTCCCCGACCCCGTAACAAAATTATTTCGGGGATAATCTAGGTTCTTTTCTCCATTGACGAAGTGGGCCTATTTTTCTTTGGCAAAATCGCGTTTTGCGACAAAGCGGTCCAAAATGACGGCGATAATCGAAAAAGCGATGGCGAATGTGATGGCCAAAACGATGAGGGGTTCATAGGAAAATACGAAGCGGGTTTCGGTGCCAAAGTTCTTCCCGATTTCCCGATGGAGGATGTATTCCAGACCGGCAACGAAGCCACCACCGAGGAAGAAGCTCGGAAGGGAAAGAATCACCGCGATGGCGTGAAGGCTTTTGGCGATTTGGGTTCTCGAGAAGCCGAGGTTATAAAGGATGAATCCTTCCCGGCGGTTTTCCATGACGGTCAGTAAGATGATCGCGGACAGAAGAAGGAACGCCAAAACGAGACAACTGACTGACACCAAACTCAATGAGGTTTTCAAGTAGTCCACAACCTGTTCAGTGCTGTTCGAAACGCGTGATGAAGGGTCGGCGAAGTCATATCCGGGATAAGCGAGGCTCAAATTGCGAATCCATTCCCCGCGGTTTCCTTCCCGCTCAAAAATCGCACAAGTCGGTTCCAATAATAATGACGATGCCCCGAGTTCATCCCGGAAGAAATCAAGCGGCCAACAAGACGGTACATATAGGCGCGCTTGCTCGCTGTCGCAAACACCGACGACGGAGACCTCCGCCATCCGATAATCGTTACTGATGCCATCCGTTTCAGCCAAACCGGAAAGAAAGATGGTTTTTGGATTATTCCATTTCTTTTTAAGAAATGAAGAGATGACAACCTCTGTTAGGAGACGTGGGATACGACCTTCGATGAGCTGGCCGAAATCGTTCGAGCATGTAAGGGCGTTCGCATATGGAATGGTGTAATGCCCTCGCACGACGCTGTCGGGAAATGAGGTCAGCAGATGAATATCTCCACTGGATAACGAAGTCACCGCATCAATCGTTTGTTCAATGTCTTCATGAGAGGGCGAAGCGAAGAATGGGTTTGCGAAACCGGTCATCATCGCGCTCGGATAGGACACATATGTGAAGGATGAGCCGATCAGATGATTGGGGAATCCATAGGATTCGCAAATTGCGGAAACATCGCTGAACGAAAGACTGCTTTTCTCGGCTTCATATACATAATAACGGCCGGTCCCGCATGTCTTTCCAACGGAACAATGGCTGCGGTCATAACGATTCGAATCCGCCTCCAACAGATATCGTTCCCCCACTTTCGTTTGACGAAGAGTTTCCATTAACGCGGTCCCGCTCGTTTTCGGTTTTACATAGTAAAGTTTCTGCATGATCCATGGATAGGCGCCGTCAGGTTCCGCCATCGCCGGGAAACGCATCCATTCTTCATATACTGTTTCCGCCAAGCGATGTTCATAGGTATAAATGGTCGAAACTTCGCTCCGAGCCACCGCCACAACGGAGAGGGTTTGCTCGTCATCGTAAGTCCAGTTTTCGTTCGCTACGGAGAAGACGAGTTGAAGACCGTTTTCCGCCACATAGTCGCCTAAGTGCTCATAATCGCGAAGGATGTGAAGACGAAAACAAAGCTGGAACATTGCCGCGTAAGGAAGACCTAAAACAATCTGATCTTCTTCCATAATCGGCGGATGAGATGGATAACAATCTAGGTCGGGATAGTCATCAAGCCATAAACTTTCGTTGACGGAACGAATTGATAATCCTGGTATCGCATATTTGCCACTGCCAATATCGACCGTGACGGAATCTCGGTCCGGAAAGAAACCATCATAATCAATGGGATAAAACACACCGTAATCCGCAATTTCGGTAGTTAGATTCCTAAGGGTATAAACCGAAGAAAGCGGAGATGGAACGACTTTCCCAATCGCGTTGCCATCGGCCCCTTTGCGGTTCATAACGATTGACCCCGATCCAATCAATGCGGCGAATGAACGGTCGATTTCTTTGCCGATATCCTCACCGAGATAAACCGCGGTTCCTAAGGAGGCAAAGGAAAAAGAAAGTATCGATAATGCTAGAAATGTTCGGCGTTTTTTCTCTTTGCATAGATGAAAGGCGTGCTTGAGCCAAAACTGAAAAGGAATCCCGTTTCTCTTTTTCCGTTTTCTGGATTTTATCGTGTGGATTGGTTTTGGATCCACGATTGGATGGAGGCGTTCTTCTTTCAGCTCTCCGCCTTTCATTCGTAGGAGGACATCGCCCCATTTCCTTGCCTCTTCTTCGTCATGCGTCACCATGATGACCAGGGTGTTTTTTGACACCGCTCGCAGGTATTCAAAGATCATCTTCCCGTTTTTCGCATCAAGGGCTCCTGTTGGCTCATCGCAAAGAAGAACACGCGGTTCATTGACGAGAGATCGACTTAATGCGACGCGTTGTTTTTCTCCACCGGAAAGACGATTTGCCGTGGATAAGACTTTCTTCTTTAAGCCAAATCGCGTCAGATAATCTTTGGCCTTCCGTTCCTGAAGATTGGGTTTTTCCGCACTGGTAGCACGCAAAGGGATGCCGGCATTCTCAACTGCCGTCTCGAGTTCCAAAAGGTCATAACTTTGTCGTAGATAACCAATATCTCTAAGTCGATGCCTCCCTCGATAAGATTCCGATTTACCTCGTAAAGGAACGCCATCGAAAAGAATCGTTCCATCATAAACCGTGTCTAGTCCAGCGATGAGCTCAAGCAAAGTGCTTTTCCCGCATCCCGAAGGACCGACGATGACATAAAAGCCCCGTCGCGGAAAAGCATAAGAAAGATTACGGTAAAGAACTCGATCCCCAAATTGTTTCTTTAGGTTGCGAAGGACAATGAATTCATTCATCGCGGAGCGCCTCCGCAAGTCGGGTTCGATGAATGCTTTGAAGAGGGATCCGCGACCCGAGATATCCGATCAGGAAAGCGATGATGAGCAATAAGGGAGCAAAAAGCCCCAAGAAAGCTCGAAAGGGGATTTGAATCAGGCGGTCAATCGCAATTCGATGCGACAAGTATAAATTCAGCGCCCAACTGGCAAGAGGTGATATAAGGAGAGCTGCGGCCATCCCAAGGATCGAGACTACCGCGCTTTCACTGGCGTAGGCTTGAGCGATTTGGCCACGCCGCCCACCGAGGGCGTTTAATATCGCCGTTTCCTTTCGTCGCTCGATAAAAGACGAGAACGCAATCGCGCCAATGATGAAGACGGCGATCAATAACTCAATAACCAAGAAAGGCACAATAGAAAGAAGGACGGCTTTTTGAAGGCTCCGAAATGCCTCTGCCGTTGTCAGAGTTGGGGACGAAAAAGAGTAGCCTTCCCAGTCCGATAATCGAAGAAAATCCGTAATTCCGTCCTCATTATGCGCAAATATCAAATAATCATAGTTGCCGATTGGGTCAAAGGGATCCGCCGCTTCAACGAGATTAATCAGGGAATCTCCACTCTCGGTAGCCACCACCGATAAGTCATCGAGAAGACCAAAATATGAATAGTAAACGCGAGGTTCATTCAAGAACGCGAACTCTTTGACTACTCCAACGATCGTCCAATCGAGGTTAATTTGAATCGTCTCATAGCCATCTTTCTTTGGAAGAATGACCTCATTGGAGAGGCGAATCGACCGTCCGAGAGAACCAGGATGCTGTTCGGCGAACTCGCGATTGATTAAACATTCATGACGAAGATCGATAATGGCGGTCCCTTCTAAAAGAAGGGATTTTCCCCATTCTTCCAAACTTGCATCATATAGCGGGGCAAAGGCAACAGCTTCTTGTTCAGTTTCGTCCAACCAAAACGCGGATTGCTCAGGAAGGAAGTATCCGTAATCAGGATGAGCCGTCAAAGTGGCGGGCAGCTTTTCTTCTAGCGTTCTAGGATCGGGGCGAGAGATTCTCGTCAGAGAAAGGGGCGAGTCTTCAATCTCCACCGTTTCGCTTACGGATAGGCGGCCAAAATAACGGAGCAAGCTCTTTTCGGGTTCCTTCATCGCCACATCTTCAGAACCTTTATAGAAACCAATGGATATAATCGCCGTCAGAAAGCCAACAAAGGTTGCCAGGAACGAGAGGATGATTTTCTTCCGATCCTTCTTCCAATGACTGCGGAACAAAATCGGTTGCCAGCCTCTTCGATTGGATCTTCTTTTCCGGCGAAAGGCGGGAATGTGTTCGGAATGAAGACATCCATTGGTGACTAATTTCCCATCTATGAGACGCATGATTTGATCGGCATAACGAGCGGCCAATGATTCGTTATGAGTCACCATAATTACCAGCTTTTCTTTGCCGATTTCTTCCATCATTTGGAGAACCGCTTCGCCGTTCTTTTCATCTAAGGCGCCCGTTGGTTCATCGGCGAAGATGACATCGGGGTCATTGGCTAATGCTCGCATCAACGCCACTCTTTGGGCTTCTCCACCGGATAGCAAAGAAGCTTTTTGCTTTTGTTTGTCTTCCATTCCAAAACGTTTCAATAAGGCGTTAGCTTTCTTTGAAGCGGCTTTGCCGCTTTTACCAGAAAGAAGCAAAGGCATTTCAATGTTTTGAACAGCATCAAGGTCTTCGATGAGATTGTATTTTTGGTAGACGAATCCGAAATGGAACGCGCGGATATCTTCTTTTTCTTTTCCGCTTAATGATTTGATGTTCTTCTCGCGATAAAACAACGTTCCGTCCGTCGGTTCATCCTGCAACGACAAAAGATTGAGCAAAGTGCTCTTGCCGGAACCGCTTTTCCCTAAAATGGCAACGAGTCCACGAACGGGAAAAGAGACGGAAATGTTTGACAACACCGTTTGCCCGCCGGTTCCGCCGAATCGTTTGGAAATGTTTTTGAGAACGAAAATAAAAAATCCCCTCCACCTATAGATAGTCAAGGAGGGGATCTTTTTTACATATTTGGTTCAACGGGTCCTTCGCAACTGCGGATGACCTTGCGAATCGAATGATCGAATTTGTCGCGATCGATCATGATGACGTTTCCGCAGGAAAGGCAACGGATTTTGATGTCGGCCCCCATGCGGATGATTTGGAATTGCTTGGTCCGTTTGGCGCAGGGATGATATTTCTTCATCTCCACGATGTCGTACAAGCCGTAGCTTACCACGGCTGGTCCTCCATCTTGATCGCGGCCGGCACTTTCGGGAGACCCGGCATCGTCATGACTTTGCCAGTCAAGACGACGACGAAGTTCGCGCCGGCGGAAAGGTTGCATTCGCGGACGGTGATGGTGAAGCCGCGCGGGGCGCCGATGATCTTCGGGTCATCGGTGATGGAGTTCGGGGTCTTCGCCATGCAGATATAAGCATCGGAGAAACCAAGCTTCTCATATTCGGCAAGTTGTTCGAGAGCCTTCGGCTCATAGACGACGTTGCCGGCGCGATAGATCTCTTTGCAAATGGTCTCGATCTTCTTCTTAAGCGGCCACTTGAGGTCGTAGATCGGATGATAGGCGCTCGGGCAATTGTCGAGCATGAATTTGACTTTCTTCGCCAAATCGATGGAGCCTTCGCCACCGCGGAGGAAGCCGTCGAGGAAGGCATATTCGAAGTGGTGATTCTCGCACCATTTCTCCAAGGCGAGGACTTCTTGCTCGCTATCGGAAGCGAAGTGGTTGATGGCAACGATGACAGGAACGCCATACTTACGGATGTTCTCGATGTGGGTTTCGAGGTTGGCGAGACCGGCTTTCATCGCATCGACGTTCTCGTGTTCAAGGTCTTCGAAGGCGACGCCACCGTGCATTTTTAATGCACGAATCGTGGCGACCATGACGGTGAGATCCGGATGGAGTTTGCCTTCGCGGGCGGCGATGTCGAGGAACTTCTCGGCGCCGAGGTCAGCGGCGAAGCCGGCTTCGGTGATGACGATCGGAGCGAGCTTAAGGCCCAACTTTGTGGCGATTAAGCTGTTGCAGCCATGGGCGATGTTGGCGAACGGGCCGCCGTGGACGATGGCGGGCTGATGCTCGAAAGTCTGAACGAGATTCGGTTTGAGCGCTTCTTTCATGAGGCGCATGACCGCGTGGGTGCATTTAAGGTCTTTGACGGTGACCGGTTTGCCTTCGTAGGTATAGGCGACGATGATCTTTTCCAACCGGGCGCAGAAGTCATTCGGGTCGGTGGCCAAGCACATAATGGCCATCATCTCGCTGGCGACGGTGATGACGAAACCATCCTGACGGACGATGCCATTGCCTTTGCCTTCGGCGACGGTGATTTCGCGCAAAGCGCGATCGTTCATATCCATCGCTCTCTTCCAGACGACGCGTTCAGGGTTGATGTTGAGAGGATTGCCTTGATAAATCGAGTTATCCAAGACGGCGGAAATCAAGTTGATGCTAGAGGTCAACGCGTGCATATCGCCGGTGAAGTGAAGGTTGATGTCTTCCACCGGACCGATCGAGGCGAGGCCACCACCGGTCGCGCCACCCTTGATGCCAAAGACAGGGCCAAGGGCCGGTTCACGCAAACAAAGCATGGCCTTCTGGCCGATCTTGCCGAAACCTTCCGCCAAGGCGATGGAGGCGGTCGTTTTGCCTTCGCCGGCTTTGGTCGGGGTGATCGCGGTGACCAAAATCAATTTGCCATCTTCGCGGAAACGCTTGGATTCGGCGATTTCCGGATTGATCTTGGCTTTATAGAAGCCATAGGGCTCCAAATACTGGCTGTCAATATTCGCAATACTTGCGATTTCGTTTATCTTTAAAAGTTCCATTTTAGGTCCTCTCTTTCTTCATTCATTAAGCATATCACTTGCGTGCGGCTTCGCTACGATTTCTATTGCCTGGTAAGCCAATAGAAGCCCGGCGGCGCTCGGCACCATCATCATCGATGACGGCTTATTGGTTCTTACGAGCGGCTCTTCGGTCGAAACCGCGCACCAGACGTTCTTCATATCAATGCCATTCTGGCGGCATTCATAACGGACTTTCTTCGCCAAAGGATCGCCTTCGGTTTTGTCCAATCGGCGAAGTTCCACTTTGGACGGATTCAAACGATTGCCCATCCCAAGTGATACGAGAATCGGTTTCCCGATTTTGGCGGCATAACGGATCAAGGCGATCTTCGCGGCGACGTCATCCACCGCATCGATGAGGCAATCGCATTCGGAATAATCGTGACAAGATAAGCTATTTTCATCGATGCGATAATTCTCGGAGCAGACGTTCACATCATCGCGGATCGCTGTGGCGCGCTCTTTGGCGGCCACCGCTTTTTCTTTGCCGATGTCCGCTTTGGTGAAAAGCAATTGGCGGTTGAGATTCGTTTCATCTACGACGTCGCAATCGACGGCATAAATGGTCCCAACGCCACTGCGAAGCAAAGCTTCGAAAGCCGTTCCGCCGACGCCGCCCAAACCGAAAACGGCAACCTTCGCTTGGTGAAGGCGCTCTTTGGCATCAACGCCAATCAGCATTTCGGTTCGTTCGTCAATCTGCGGCATCGCTTAATATCTCCTCAAGGTTTCTAACGGTCTTGGCATGGAATTGGTGACGGAAGAAAGTCTCTTGCCGTTTCACGTAGTGGCGGGTATCGGACTTAATCGCGTTTTTGGCGTCTTCCAAGGAACATTCCCCATCCAAATAAGGGAATAATTCTTTGACGCCAATTGCCCGGAAGGCCGCCTGTTCCCGACCATAACGCTCAATCAATGGGACGGTTTCTTCCAGAAGACCATCCGCGAACATTTGATCGACTCGTTTTTCAATCGCTGGATATAGATCATTTCTTTCTTTAGAAAGAACATAGAATTTCATCGGATAGATCGGCGTGTGTTCTTGCGCGGCGATCATCTCACTTTTCGGCTTGCCGGCGGCCAGACATAAGGCGATGGCCCGCTCCACGCGGACACGATTCTGATAAGGGATTTTCTTCGCCTCTTTGGGATCGAGTTCTTCTAACTTCGCGTGGAGGGCTTTGTTGTCCATATCTTTGAAAACACTCATGTCGACATTCGTGGTGTCGACGGTCAGATCGTAATCATACAAAGCGGCCCGAATATATAATCCCGAGCCACCGACGAGAATCGGTTGATGGCCGCGGTCGATGATCTCTTTGATCACCCGGCGGCAATCTTCCTGGTAGGAATGGATGTTATACGCCTCATTAAGAGGAACAAAGCCATATAAATGATGAGGGACTTCTTTCATGTCTTTCTCATCGGGATAGGCGGTCGCGATTTTCAGACCTTCGTAAACCTGAAAAGCATCGGCGTTCACGATTTCGCCGCCGATCTTCTTGGCGAGTTCCACCGCGATGCGGCTCTTGCCGGTTCCCGTTGCCCCCGTAAGAACGTAAATCATTGGAGAATGTCCTTTATCTCGTTTAAAGCGGCTTTGGTCGGTCCAGTTAGTTCAGATTCATTGGCTAAAATCGGGTCGTTACGAAGTTTGGTTTGAATCGCGGCGAAACGTTCTTTCGCCAAACGATGTTCTTCTTCGTTTCCAAGCGATTTGGCCAAAGCCACTTTCGCGGCGGCGTATTCTTCGCCCAGTTTCCGGTATTCAGGCGCCGACAAAGCGTCGATCAGCCGTTTGCTCTCTCCAAGGATGGGATCGAGGCTCATGAGATAAGCGATATCTCTGGCTTTCGAAACCAAAGGATCCTCGGCGAGCTCGCCGCGGAGGGAATAAGTCTTCGATTCGGTCACTTTGACCGGAATGATGCAGCCGGTCAGATAACTCGGGCCAGCGAAATTGATCAGTTTTCCGTTCTCGGCATAGCCGGAGAGGATCTTGGAATTCTTTTTGGAAGGTCCTTCCACGAGGACGTCAAAGGTTTTGCCGACCATCGCCGCCGAATGGGCGCCGGTGGTCTTCTCGATCACGCGGACCAAACGCATGAAACGTTCGTGTTTCGTTTCGTCGCTGACCCCATCGACCAAGCGGGCGGCCGGCGTACCACCGCGAGGCGAATAGATAAAGGTGAACGCCGCGCTATAGGAAACCTCTTCCGCTAAGGAAAGGGTATCGGCGAATTCTTCTTCGGTCTCATTGGGGAACCCGACGATGATGTCGGTCGTCAAAGCGATGTCTGGCATCTTGGCCCGAATGCGGGCAACAATCTCCAGATACTCCTCTCTGGTGTAACGTCTTCCCATCCGTTTCAAGCAGGACGAAGACCCAGATTGGACGGGGAAATGCAGCCATTTTTGAATATTGTCGTATTTCGCCATCGTTTCGATCATCTCATCGGTGAATTGGGACGGATAAGAGGTCAGGAAACGAAGACGGGGGATTCCGAGCTCGGCAACCGCCGCCAAGAGCTTGGCGAAGGTCGTCCCATCATGGAAATCCAAACCATAACTATTCACGTTCTGACCAAGCAAGGTGATTTGCTTATAACCCGCTTCGACGAGGGTCCGGCATTCGGCGACGATGTCTTCCATCTTGCGGGAACGCTCGCGCCCACGGGTGTAAGGAACGATGCAGTAGGTGCAGAACTTGTCGCACCCATAAGAAATGTTGACGAAGGCCTCATAGTCATTGAGGCGAACGGAGGGCAAACCCTCCACCACTTCGCCGGGGAACGAAAGAACGTTCACGATGTTCTTGTCTTTCTTGAGGACATCGTTGAGCATCGCCAAAAGACGATGGACGTTGTGGGTGCCGAATACCAATGAGACATACGGATATGTTTTCTCAAGGAACTCGGCTTTGCCTTCTTCCTGCATCATGCATCCGCAAACGCATAGGAGAAATTGGGGGTTGTTGGTGCGGTTGATTTTGAAAGAACCGATCTCGCCATAGACTTTGTCTTCGGCGTTCTCACGAACGGCGCAGGTATTGATGATCGCCAAATCAGCCGAACGGGGATCTTCCGTGCGGACGAAACCGGCCATGGTCAGATAACCGGCCATGACTTCTTCGTCACGGATATTCGCCTGGCAGCCAAAGGTCTTGATGTAGAACTTTTTGCCAACGGCAAAACGCTTCACGAGCTCAGGCACTTCGACATGGTCAACGTAACGTTCGCATAAGTCGACGCGGTTACGGGCCTCTTTCATGGAGGGAATGGAAACATACTCGACTTTAGCCATGAATGTCCTCCTCCATGTAAATACGTTCGATGGAACGGGCTCTGCCCGTCTTCTCATCGATGTCTAGTAAGGTCGCGCAGAATTGGCATAGGCCAAAGGCGTCGCCATCAAGAGAAACATTCCTTCCGTAGACGAAACGGTCGAGGGCGGTTTCTTTGCTGATGCCGATCGCGCCATCGCGAAGCCCGACCATGCCGACATCGGTCTGATAAGCGGTTCCTTTCTCAAGGATGCGCGAATCGGCGGTCGCGACATGGGTATGCGTGCCTAGAACCGCGGTCACTTTGCCGTCGAAGGCGTAGGCAAAAAGATGTTTCTCGCTGCTGCTTTCGGCATGATAATCCACGACGTGGATTGCTTCTTTCGCGGTCCCTAAAAGGTCATTCAGGGCCAAGAAGGGAACGGTGACGGCTTCCGGCATGAAGGCGGTTCCGAGCACATTGGTGACCCGGACGGGAACGCCATTCACATCGAACACTTTGCTGCCGACCCCACGGTGATAACCGATGAGGTTCAAGGGGCGGACGATTTCCGACGCGGCGTCGATATAACGCTCAATCTCGCGTTCATCGCGCCAATGGTTGCCCATGGTAATGCATTGAACGCCATTCGCGATGAGTTCTTTGTAGTGAGCTTTGCTCAAACCGCGGCCGCCAGAGACGTTCTCGCCGTTTGCGATAACAAAATCGATATGACGGTCTTTGAGCTTGGGCAAGGCATAAGAAAGCATCCCCCGACCGGAGGCACCGAAGATATCTCCGATAAAGAGGATGCGCATAAATTACTTCGCGGTCTCCACCGCCCGATATTCGCGGATGACGGACACTTTGATCGTGCCAGGATAGGTCATCTCGTTCTCGATCTTCTCACGGATCTCGAGGGCGAGTTTGACGGCATCGGCATCGGTGACTTTCTCCGGGATGACCATGACGCGGACTTCGCGACCGGCCTGCATGGCGAAAGCCTGCTGGACGCCATCGAAACCTTTGGCGATCGTTTCGAGCTGTTCCACGCGCTTGACGTAGGTTTCTAAGGTTTCGCTACGCGAACCAGGGCGCGCTGCGCTCAAGGTGTCCGCGGCGATGACCAAATGGGCGATGAGGGATTTCGGTTCGACGTCGCCATGGTGCGACTCGATCGCGTTGATGACGATTTCCGGCTCGCCGCATTTCTTGGCGAGTTGGGAACCGAGTTGGACATGGCTGCCTTCTTGTTCGAAGTCGATGGCTTTGCCGATATCGTGGAGAAGACCGGCTCTGCGGGCCATGTTCTGGTTGAGGCCGAGTTCGGCGGCCATGATGCCGCAGAGGTAAGCGACTTCGATCGAATGATCGAGGACGTTCTGGCCATAGGAGGTGCGGTATTTGAGGCGGCCGAGTTGACCGAGGAGTTCGCGGTTGATCTTCGGAAGGCCGAGACGGAAGGCGGCTTCTTCGCCGAACTTCTGGGTTTCGGCTTCGAGGTCGCGTTTGCACTTGGCGGCCACTTCTTCGATGCGGCCCGGCTGGATGCGGCCGTCTTTGACGAGGATCTCCAAGGTCTTGCGGGCGATTTCGCGGCGGATCGGATCGAAGCAGGAAACGGTGATGACCTCAGGGGTATCGTCGATGACGAGGTCGACGCCTAACGTCGATTCGATGATGCGGATGTTACGACCTTCGCGGCCGATGATGCGGCCTTTCATCTCGTCGTTCGGAAGAGAGACGACCGAGACGGTGCGTTCGGTGACGACTTCTTGCGCGTATTTGGCGCAGGCGAGGGACAAGAGCTCGGTCGCCTTGGCCTGGGCAGTCGCCTTGGCTTCGTCTTCCTGGTTCTTGATGTAGATGGCGATTTCGCTCGACATCTTGCTCTCGACGCGGGCCATGATTTCATCATGCGCCTCTTTGGTGCTCATGCCAGAAACCTTTTCGAGTTCGGCGATGATGGCCTCGGTTTTCTCGTCGAGGATTTTGCTCTTTTTCTCGACTTCGGCAAGGCGGTTGGTAAGCGATTCGTTCTTCTTATCGAGATCGCGTTCCTTGATGAGCAACGCTTCGTCGCGGCGGTCGATGAGTTCTTCCCTGGCGTCGAGTTTGTTTTTCTCGGCTTGGGCTTCCGCTTTGATTTGGCGGGCTTCGTTCTGCGCTTGCTGACGGGATTCGTTGGTGAGTTGTTTGGCTTCGCTTTGGGCGGTTCTCTCAATCTGTTGGGCTTTTTGTTCGGCCTCGCGGAGGATCTTATCCGCTTGCGCTTGGGCGCGTTTCGCCTTTAAGGCGGGGACGAAATGGAAAAGCAATACGACGATGGCTGCGCCTAACACGAGGGCAGCGACGAGAAGAATGACCCAGACATAAGAGGGAAGCCCCTCCAAGAGGATGATATTCATAAAAGACTCCTTCGTTCAAAGGCACTCCAACGAAAAGATCGATGCGCTATGTGAAGTATCTAACGGGACTTGCCCGATAAGAAGAATCCAGACCAAATCTATGGTGGAGTACCTTAGGTACGAATCGATTTTATCACGAACGGCGCGCGATGCGCACCCCCGAATTGCGGGGGAACGAAAAAGCCCCGACCGATTTCGGGGCTTTCGCTAGGATATGTGCGTTTTCTTAGGCCGATTTGCCGTCGCGGATTTTGGCGCGGATCGCCTCACTCAAGGAGTCGAGGAGCTCTTTGTGTTCGCGGAGGTAACGGATGGACGCATCGCGGCCATTGCCGATCTTCTCGCCTTCGTGGACATACCAGTTGCCAGCCTTGGTGAGCAAACCATAGTTGACGGCCAAGTCGAGGACTTCGCCATCGCCGTTGATGCCTTCGCCATAGATGATGTCGATGGTGCAGCTCTTGAAAGGCGGGGACACTTTGTTCTTGACCGCTTTGACCTTGACGGTGTTGCCGACGATCTCGCTGCCGTTCTTGATGGCATCGGCGCGACGGATGTCGAGACGGATCGTCGCATAGAATTTCAACGCGCGGCCGCCGGTCGTGGTTTCCGGATTGCCGTACATGACGCCGACTTTCTCGCGGAGCTGGTTGATGAAGATGACCACGCAGCCGGTGCGATCCAAAATGCCGGCGAGTTTGCGCATCGCTTTGCTCATGAGGCGGGCTTGGAGACCGACCTGGTTGTCGCTCATGACGCCATCGAGTTCCGCTTGCGGAACTAAGGCGGCGACGGAGTCGACGATGATCAAATCGATCGCGCCGGACTGGGCGAGCATCTCGACGATTTCGAGAGCCTGTTCGCCGGAGTCGGGCTGAGACAGGATGAGTTCGTTGATATCAACGCCGAGTTTTTCGGCATAAGCCGGGTCGATGGAATGCTCCGCATCGACATAGGCGGCACGACCGCCTTTGATCTGGGCTTGGGCCACCGCTTCAAGGGCGAGGGTGGTTTTGCCGCTGGATTCGGGACCGTAGATCTCGATGATTCTTCCTTTCGGGTAGCCGCCGACGCCGAGTACTTCGTCGAGTAACAGGCTGCCGGTCGGAATGACGTCAACGTCGACCTTGGCGTGATCGCCAAGACGCATGACTGAGCCTTTTCCGTATGCTTTTTCAATGGCTCGCAAGGCTTCTTCTAAAGCCGCATCTTTCTTTTCAGACATGTTTTTGTCCTCCTACTATAGCAATAGACAGAAATCGTCTCTTTTTACCTACGAATTCAAAATTTCGATCAATTTGTCGCAAATATATTCGACCGCCAAGGTGCGGATCTCGTTCCGTTCCCCGCGGAAGATGACGTGATAGGTGATGACTTTCTCATCGCGGTAGGCGATGGCCATAAAGGTTTCGCCGACCTGGGCTTTGCCTTCTTCGGCGGTCGGTCCGGCGTTGCCGGTGAAGGAAACGGCGACATCGACGTCGAGCACGCCGCGGGCGTTCTGCGCCATCGCGACGGCGACGGCCTCGCTGACGACCCCAAGGGTCTCGATCGCGTCATGGTCGACGGCCAAGACGTCTTCTTTGACGCTGGCAGCATAGCTGACGACGCTCCCTTTGAAATAATCGCTCGCGCCCGGGATCGAGCAAACGCGATCCGCGAAACGGCCGGCGGTGAAGCTTTCGGCGGCGCCGAGGGTAAGTCCTTTTTCAACAAAGGCTTTCCGCAATTCTTCGAAACGATCAGTCATGTTTTTTCTCCGGAGCGACGACTTTCCAGTTCTGGACGACATAGATGACGCCCGAGATGAAGGAAACGAGAGTCGCTAAATAAACGAGGATGAGGCCGATGCGCCACATGCCCCAACCCATATCGAAGTAGGAGAAGGGCCAGCCGTTGAGCATGACGATGGGCAAAGCGACCATTTGGAGGACGGTTTTGGCTTTGCCAAAGGCATTCGCGGCCATGACGACGCCTTTCTTGGCGGCGACGAAGCGCATCGCGTCGACGATGAGGTCGCGCAAGATCATGACGATGACGCAGGTGAGGGGGATGGTCATCGTATCTTCCACGAAGTGCGGGACGCAAAGGTAAACGAGCATCGAGTTGACGAGCAACTTGTCGGCGACGGGGTCGAGGAACTTGCCAAGGTCGGTGACCTGGTTCCATTTGCGGGCCAAATCGCCGTCGATCTTATCGGTCAAGGCGGCGAGGAAGAACACCACCGCCATGAGGATATAAACGAGATTGATCTTCAGGTCGCCACCGTAAACGGGGACGTTGAGATTGGGGATGAAATGCAAAACGAACAAAGCGATCAGCATGGCGATGACCATGACGATGCGCGATAAGGTGATCTTGGTTGGAATGTTCATACTGTTTCCTTTTTTTCGAATGAGTATCCGGCCCTGTAAGCCATGTTTTGTCGAGGACGACAATTTATCTCGGATCGCTCCGGGATCCTTTCCTTCGGTTCGGATCGGATCCTTCCCCTACCAAATTTGGGTTTCTCGCTTGTGGGGTTTGCCTCGTTTCATCCCGACATCGCTATCGGGCTCGTCTCTGTGGCACCTTAGGGATCCTCATCTCAAGAGATGATTCACCGCCGTTACGCGCTCCCGCGTACCCAGGCTTATTCATTCGCCTGGCGCAATCACTACGGCCATCACAGGCCGTGCGAGCATGGACTTTCCTCTACTTGACGAGCAAGCAGCAGCCGTCCGGGCCGGATTCATTCCTATCTTTTGTGTTCCAAGCGGTCGGGATTGTAACCTTCGTCATGGAGGAACTTTTCAAGTTCGGCGATGCGATTGATTAATTGAAGGTTCTCCGCGGTCGGATGATCGCTTTGCTTGATTCCCGACAGACGGTTATTGGCCGAAGCCAAGGCGATTTCGAGTCGCCGTTTCTCACCGCTTATTTCCTCGTTCTTCTCATGCAACTCGCGGTTGATGTCGGCGAGGGCCTTGTGCCGGGATTCCAACTCTTGGACGCGGGCATTGGTCGAAATCATGTAGCGGTCGAAGTTCTGATAATCGGCGCGAATCTCATCCAAAAACATGTCCACTTCAAGCGGGTCGTACCCCTTGACGTTGCGGGTGAATTTCTTCTGAAGAATCGTCTTTTCGTTGAGCTTTGTAATTCCGTCCATAATCTGCCCGTTTCGATTATATCGAAGTCGGTCATTTCCTTCAATGTTATCTCGCGATAAATCGCCTGATTCTAGGTTTCTATTTTGGAGCGTGGTAGAATCTTTGATATGGAAGCGGTCGCCAAAATACTGCGAGGAAGGAAAACCATCCTCTTTTTCGACCTCGAGGCGACCCAACAATCCTCCGAAGTCATCGAGATCGGCGCGGTCGGCGCGACCGTCAATCCCGACGGGACGATCCGGAAACTCGCCAAAGGCTTTTCTTGCTACGTCAAAGCCCGCCACCCAATCGGCCACATCGTCACAAAATTGACCGGCATCACCCAAGATACCCTGAATAAACAAGGCCTCATCTATCACGAGGCCATCACCCGATTCCAGAAATACGTCTCCCGTTTCAAGGGCGGCGTTTTGTTTGCCTCTTACGGCAACAACGACATCAAAATCCTTGAGATGAGCGCCTACGCCAACTTCGACGAAGGGGCCGACTTTGTGCAGCAAATCAAGAAGAACTATATCGATTTGTCGGCCTTCTTCGGCCAATATATCCGCACCGAAATCGGCAATCCTTACTCTTTGAGTAATTGCCTTAAATTATTCGATGTTCCGTTCGCTGGCACGGCGCATGATGCGCTCGCTGATGCGATGAGTTTGGAACGCCTCTATGACGCGTTCGTCAACCAGCAAGGCGTCGTCAAAGAACTCTATAAGCAAACCTTGTCCCACCACCACTCGTTGCCGAAACCCGTCGCCAAAGTCATGGCCGAGCTCGCCGCCGGCAACACGGTCACCCCGGAACGTTACGACGAATTCGTCGCGGAGAGTCTGAAATGACGACGATCAAATATCCGGGCGGAACCGTCCCTGCCGCGAAGAAGACGCGGACCAAAGCCAAATTGACCATCGCCGCCGGAAACCGCGGCATGGATTTCGAAAACGAAATCAACGACACGAACGCCTATTACCTCGAGCGGGACATCGCCGTGATTTCCAAACGGCCGACCCCGATCAATATCGTCAAAGTCGATTACACCCATGGGCCGAAAATCACCCAGGCCTATTTCGAAGCCCAAAGCACCACCGACTACAACGGAATCTACAAAGGCCGTTATCTCGACTTCGAAGCCAAGAGCACCCATAGCAAAACGAGCTTCCCGCTTTCCAATATCGCCCCACAGCAGGTCCGTCATTTACGCAACGTCATCCGTCACGGGGGCATCGCTTTCTTCTTGATTCAGATCGTCGCCGAGGAAAAGGTCTATTTGCTCGATGCCGAATACATCTGCGATTTCTATGAGAACAAGCCCCGGAAATCGATCCCGTTCTCCGTCATCAAAGAAAAAGGGCACTTAGTGCCCTTCGCCTATCGGCCCCGCCACGACTATTTGGCGGTCGTCGATGAAGTTTTCTTAAAGAACGAACAGTAATCGTGCAAGGGGCATTCATCGCACTTAGGCCCCTGCGCATGACACACCTCACGCCCGAACCAGATCAGGGAGTGATGCACGAACTTCCATTCCTCTCGGGGGAATGTTTTTTCTAATTTAGCCTCGATTTGTATCGGTTCATCGTCTTTTTTGGCATAACCCAACCGAACCGAGATGCGTTTCACATGAGTGTCGACCGGAATGGCGGGACGATCGCCGCGTTCAAGGAGGAAGACCCCCGCGGTTTTCGTGCCGACGCCCGGCAATTTGACCAGGTCTTCAAATGAATGAGGAACGACTCCGTCATAAAACTCGCATAAGGCAATACCCAACGCTGTGAGGTTCTTGGCTTTGTTGCGATATAGGCCCAATGAACGGATTCGATCTTCGATCGCTTCCAAAGGGGCATCCGCATAATGCTCTGCATCCGGGAACGCTTTGAAGAGGGATGGGGTGACTTTATTGACTGAAACATCGGTCGTCTGCGCGCTTAAGGAAATGGCGACCAGACATTCAAGGTCGCTTTGAAAATTCAAAGCGCATCCCGCATCGGGGAAGCGCTCGTGCAGATATGTTAGAAGAGATTGGTTCTTAGTCCTCATCTTCTTCCCATTTTTCTTGGCTGATGTCGAGAGTCTCGTCAATCGGCTTGTCCCAGTTGTCGCTGATGGCGGAATGGCCGGTCGCTTCGATATCCGCGGCTGCGCGCATCGAGCGTAAACGGCGGTCAACGTAGCGGACGTTGACTTTGTTTTGCATAAGGCCATCGCGGACTGCGCTGTGGATTTCTTTATCGGTATAGTTGGCGTTGACCCAATCCGCGACGGTCGCCTTTTCTAAAGGCGTTAAGGTACGTTCCCACCGGGCTTCGATGAATTCGTATAAGCCGGCGAGCCGTTCTTCGCGCTCTTCGTCGAGGCGTTTTTCTTTCTCGAGATTGAGGGTTTGGGCGAAGCTGACGGAGAGGCGTTCCATGAGGGGATCCAAGGCGAAACGGGCCTTCTTCGGATCGAAGCTGATCAGATCGCGGCGATACAAATTGGCGAGAACTGTATCGATTTCTTCGACGGAGTAGTTCATTTTGAGGGCAAGGAGATCGGAGGTCGGCATATCGTTTCCTTGTTCTAAGAGATGATCGAACATCAAAAGGACGACGAGCTCTTTTTCGTTGATGCCGAGTTTTTTGTAATTGTCCAGTAGGACGGAGCGGAAACTGACTGCCGCGAATGCGCTGTTTTTCTTCATGGGATCATCCTTTTCTCCGTTTGCGATCTTCCTCTTCGATTTTCTCCTTCCGCAAAGCGGAGAGCAAGTGTTGACTGTCATCGATGGCCTTTTTCGTCTCTTTTTCTAAAGAGAAGCCCAGTACGGCGGCGAACCGTTCGGCCCGTTTGATGCGGAGCGGATCTTCTTCGATGCGTTTATAGGGGTCACCGATGAAACGAATCAGATGACCGGCTAAGTCCTTTTGCCCGCCATAGAAATCGAGAAGATTGTAATCTTCGTCCAAATACATCGCGTTGATGGTGAAGTCGCGCCGTTTCGAATCAATCTTCGGATCGGTTACGAACTTAATGAACGAGGGATGGCGATGATCGCGATATTCGCCTTCTTCCCGAAGGGTGGTGACATCGACTTCTTCGCCGTTGAGTTTCAGACGCACGGACCCGTACTTCGCGAAGGTGTATGATGCGTCCGGCAAAAAGACCTTGATTTGATCAGGCGTCGCGTCCGTGACCATGTCGTGGTCGACATAGGCGCGCCCAAGCAAAAGGTCGCGAACCGTCCCACCGACGAGATAAAGTCGTTTCCCGTGGGCGGCGAATAAGGGTTTGAGTTGCTCGAAGGCGAAATCTTTCATGCCCGTTTATTTTAAACGGATGTTCGCCAACAAAAAACCCGGAATGAATCCGGGTCTTGTTACATTTTGAGAAACCTTAGTTCAATTTCTCTTTGAGGGCCTTGCTAACCTTGAAGGAAACGCTGGCGCTCGCCGGGATAACGATCTTGGCTTGGTTCGACGGATTGGTGCCTTCGCGGGCAGCGCGTTCTTTCTTGGAGAAGATGCCAAATCCGGAGATCTTAACGATTTCGCCTTTGACCAAGGCGGCTTCAATGACTTCGAGAGTCGCTTCGAGAGCGGCTTCGGCATCGCGTTTGGAGAGGCCGGCCTTCTCGCTGACAGCAAGTACTAATTCTGCTTTGTTCATGTTCCAATAACCTCCTAAAGTTCTGGAAAAGTGCTATCAAATTATCATTCCCAAAATCACATTTCAAGCAAAAGAAGAAAGTTAGCAATTATCGAAAAAATCTCTTGCAAAATGGTCAGAGATTACTTACGCAGGCGATAGACAATATTCAGCGGAGTTCCGTCAAAATCAAACGAGTCGCGGAGGCGATTCATGAGGTAACGGGTATAGGAGAAATGTTCGAATTTCGGGTTGTTGCAGAACATCACGAACGTCGGCGGGCAAACACTGACCTGATTGGCGAACACGATTTTCAGACGGCCGTGGTTGAATAACGGGGTCGGGTTCATCGCTTGGGCGTCGGCGATGATCTGATTGAGGACCGAAGTCGGGATGCGGCGGTTATAGGCCTCGAACACCTTTTGGATGGTCGGCAATACTTTATCGACCCCGCGACCCGTCTTAGCGCTGATGAAAATGATCGGGGCAAAGTCCAAGAACTTGAATTCGCCGCGGATTTTCTTTTTGAACTCCTCGGCGTCGTTATCGTTCTTGGCGACGTCCCACTTGTTGACGCAGATGACGACGGCCTTTTTGGCGTCCACCGCATAACCGACGACATGCTTGTCTTGCTCGGTGATGCCTTGCTCGCCATCGATGAGGAAGACGGCAACCTGGGCGCGGTCGATCGCCGCAAGAGCGCGTAACGCCGCGTATTTATCCACCGCTTCGTAGATCTTGCCGCGTTTGACCAAACCGGCCGTATCGATGACGACATAGTTCTGACCGTCGCGCTCGAAGGGGGAGTCCACCGAATCGCGGGTTGTCCCGGCGATGTTGCTGACGATGGTTCTTTGGTCGTTCAAAAGGCGGTTTGTCAAGGAGGATTTCCCCACGTTCGGACGGCCGATTAAGCAGAAAGAAATGGCGTTTTCGTAAAGATTTTCGGTTTTTTCCGGCAAAATGCGGATGATTTCATCGAGGATATCGCCGATGCCGATGCCGTGGGCGCCGCTGACGGCGTGCGGCTCGCCAAAGCCAAGTTTATAGAATTCGGAAAGGTCACCGATCTCTTGGATGGAGTCGATTTTGTTGACGGCAAGGATGACCGGCTTCTTGCTTTGGAAGAGCAATTTGGCGATGAAACGGTCATCATGGGATAAGCCCAATTTGCCATCCACCACAAAGAGAATCGCATCCGCTTGGTCGAGGGCGATTTCCACTTGGGCGCGGATTTCTTCCTGGAATGGGGCGTCCTGAATCTGAATGCCGCCCGTATCGATGACGGTGAATTCCTTGGTCAGCCAAGTGCCCTTCGCGTATAAGCGGTCACGCGTAATACCGCGGGTGGGCTCGACAATCGCCCGTCGGTCACCGACGATACGATTGAAAATCGTGCTCTTTCCCGCGCTGGGCGCGCCAACGATTGCGAGGGTACCTAGCATTCGGCACGCACCCCCGTCTTATGGGCGATGATGTCCAAAATGGCCTGGACCGATTCTTCGATCGTCATGTAGGAGGTATCGAGGAAGACAGAGTCTTCGGCTGGTTTAAGCGGATCGAAAGCCCGTCCCGAATCGATCTGGTCGCGTAAGCGAAGCTCATCGGTGACTTGCTTCAAAGTCGTATTGATTCCTTTGGAAAGGTTCTCTTCGTAACGGCGGACCGCCCGGGTTTCCAAAGAGGCGATCTGGAAGATCTTCACGTCGGCGTTCGGAAGAACGTAGGTACCGATGTCGCGGCCATCCATGACCACGCAGCCATCCTCTGCCATCTTGCGCTGCATCTCGATGAGGGCAAGGCGGATCGGTTTCATCGCGGCGATATAGCTGACTTGGCCAGAAACGAGGGGCTGGCGGATGGCGACAGAAACATCCTCGTCATTGCAAATGACGCGGCCATCCGGTTCCAAACGGATCGTCAGATTCGGCAAAACGGTGACGGCCTGAACTTCGTTTTGAGGGTCAAGACCGGCTTCGATGACGGCATAGGTCACGGCGCGATACATCGCCCCGGTGTCGATATAAGTAAAACCAAGGATTTTGGCCACCGCTTTGGCAACGGTGCTTTTCCCAGCGGCGGCTGGGCCATCAATCGCGATTGAAATGTTCTT
>CAMYXQ010000006.1 GCA_947303105.1 uncultured Caryophanales bacterium
GCGAGATCGACAAAGTCGATGCCGCAATGGCCGCGGGCAAGAAAGTCGTCGTCCAGACCGCTCCGGCCGTCCGCGCGGCGATCGCTGAGGAATTCGGTCATAAGATCGGCGAACAGGATGGCACCGGCCGCATGGTCGCCGCCCTCCACCGCCTCGGATTCTTCCGCGTCTACGACGTGAACTTCGGCGCTGACCTCACCATCATGGAAGAGGCCCAGGAACTCATCAACCGCATCACCGGCAAAGGCGTCCTCCCCCAGATCACTTCGTGCTCCCCGGGCTGGATCAACTACATGGAGTTCTTCTATAGCGATCTCATCCCGAACGTGTCGACCTGCAAGTCGCCGCACGAGATGGAAGGCGCCATCATCAAGTCCTACTTCGCCAAGGCCCATAACCTCGATCCGAAGGATATCTTCGTCGTCTCCGTCATGCCCTGCACCGCGAAGAAGTACGAAGCGGGCCGTCCGCAGAACGCGGCCGTTGAGAAACTCCCGGACGTCGATGCCGTCATCACCACCCGTGAGCTCGCCGTCATGATCAAGCGCGCCGGCATCCTTTGGGACGCCCTCCCCGAAGAAGAGTTCGATCAGGACCTTCTCGGCGATTACACCGGCGCCGGCGTCATCTTCGGCGTCACCGGCGGCGTCATGGAAGCTGCCCTCCGCACCGCTTACCACACCTTGACCGGCGAAGAATACGGACCGATCGAATTCCACGAAGTCCGTGGCCTCGAAGCGGTCAAAGAAGCCGAAATCGATATCAATGGCACCAAAGTCAAGGTTGCCGTCACCTCGGGCATGAAGAACGCGAAAGCGCTCCTTGATGACATCCGCGCCGGGAAATCCCCGTACGCCTTCATCGAGATCATGTGCTGCCCGGGCGGCTGCATCAATGGCGGCGGCCAGCCGTTCGTGAAACCGAACCTCTTGCCGAACGAATCGCCGGATATCTTGGACGAATACCGCGCCAAGAGAGCCTCGATCCTCTACAAGATCGACGAAGGCCGTCCGATCCGTCAGTCCCACAACAACCCGGATATCATCCGCCTCTACAAGGATTATCTCGGCGAACCGTGCAGCGAACTCAGTGAGGAACTCCTCCACACCAGCTACGTTGCCGATCGCAAGAAATACCAGTAAAACGAGAAGGGGGTGCGTAAGCACCCTCTTTTTTTATATTCTTCGCCAAGCATATTGCTTGAAGGCGAAGAAACGTAGACCCATAATAGGTTGTCCTTTTTAGGAGGTCACCATATGAAAAAACATCTCATTGCCCTCGGCTTCATCGCCACGCTCGCCCTCTCCGGCTGCGTCGAAGTCGTCGAGTCGGAAGACAGTCTCGAAGAGCCCCATGACGTCGTTTGGGTGACGCCGACCGGCATCCCGACCCTCGCTTTCTACGATCAGGGCGACAATCCCAACTGGACTTCCTATCCCAACGCCACCGATGTCGCGGTCGCTTTCGCGACGGATGACGTCGACGCGATCGTCTTTGACGGTCTCTCTGGGTTGACCAATATCAAGAACAACAACCGCAACTACATCTTCGCTCGCTGGATTTCCGGCGGAACGTTCTATCTCGTCTCGACCAAACACACTTCTTTGACTGACTACGAGCCAGGTCAAACCGTGGATGCTTTCGTGCGGACCGGAAACGCGGCGATGGCCTTCAATAAACTCGCCGAATCCCACTGGAATTGGTCGAATTATTCGGACAATGTCACCTATGAGACCGGCGTCGCTTCCGTCAAAGAACATTTGGAAAACAATCCCGAATCCTTTGACTACTATCTGATCGCTCAGCCGGTGTTATTCGCCAGCACCAACGCATTGGCCGCCAAAGGCATTACTCTCAATGTCGTCGCCAATCTTCAGACCGAATGGTCTGCTTACACCGATGGCGGTTCGATTCCCGCCGCGGCCCTCTTCCTCAATAAGAGCAAGTTCGCCAAATATCCGAACGCGCTTTCCTGGTTCGTCCTCGGGGTCGATCTCCGCATCGGAACCGCGGTCGATGACCCGGCCACTGCCGTGACTGAACTCAATAAATTCACCGGCAACTTCGGTCAGAGATTCGGATTCCAACCCGCGGTTGTCAACGCCCTTCAAAGCAATGGCAAGAACGGATTTGGATTGACGAAAGTCGATTCGATTTCCGATCCGCGCGGCCTCGTGAATTCGTTCGCTTCGAGCCTCGGTTTGGATATCCAATTCGATTCCTCTTTATTTATCTAATAAAATAGTAATATGCCGGAAGCCTCACCAAAGAAACGCTGGATCCTTCCCTTGGCCTCCGCTTGCGGGGTCATCGTCCTCATCGGGATCTGGGCTTTGGTGTCCTTCCTTTTGAAACGGAATGGCAACAACGTCGTCCCCTATCCTTGGGACACCGCTTGGCAGGCCTTGAAGTTCTTATTCGGCGCCGACGCCGGGGGAACCTGGGGCAACATCGGGTGGACGTTCTTGCGACTAGCAATCGGTTATATCATCGCTTTCTTGCTCGCGTCCCTTCTAGGGACATTGGCGGGTCTCTATCCGGTTTTCCGCGCCTTCTTCCGTCCGTGGGTCGGTTTCGCCAAAGCGGTTCCCACCGCCGCGGTCGTCATTGTCCTCATCGGCCTTTTCTTCGGACCGCGAAACGTGTGGGCGTTGACGTTCGCGCCATCGTTCTTGACCCTGATGGTCGCCTTTCCTCTTTTATATGAGGCGTTCATGCGCGGGATCCAGGACGAAGACCCAATCATCCTTGATGCCTTGCGCCTCGATGGTGGGGTCCGTCGGGTCCATGCGGTACGCACCGTCCTTTGGCCCGATTCGCGCCCATATATCCGTTTGGCGCTGGCCCAAAGCCTTGGCTTATCGCTTAAGGTGTCGGTCATGTCGGAAATCCTCACCGCCAACAGCTCGGCCCGCGCCGGCATCGGCGGTCTCATCTCCTTGACCCGCCAGGATGGCAACATCGAGGAGGTTATGGCTTACGCCTTAATCGCCCTCCTTCTCATGCTTTTCATCGACATTCCCTACTTCTTGCTCCGAAAAGAGAGAAAACGCGCCAAAGCCATCTAGGAAGCGGCGCTTTTTTTGTTATAATCCAATTATTAAGGAGGCAAACGAATGAAGAAAATCCTCATCGCCTACTTCTCCCATGGCGGCGAAAACCTCATCGAAAACACCATCCAAGATATCGGCCCGGTCGGCAACACCGCCAAAGCGGCCCAAATCCTCCAAGGCAACTTAGTCGCGATGGGTCTAGAAGCAGACCTCTTCGAAATCGAAGCCAAAGAGCCTTATCCCTTCTCTTACATGGATACCGCCAATCGCGCCCGTCAAGAAAAGATGATGGGCACCAAGCCGGCCATCAAAGAAGGTCCGGAGGGCTTCGAAGGCTACGACCTCGTCTTCCTCGGCTATCCGAACTGGTGGGGCACCTGCCCGCAGGCGGTGCTGAGCTTCACCTCCACCCATGACTTCCGAGGCAAAGTCCTCGTTCCATTCGTCACCCACGGCGGACAGATCTTCCTCTACTCGATCGAGGACATCCGCGCGACTCTCATCGGCGGGGACATCATCAACGGCTTCGCCATCTCGGCCTCCTACATGAACGGGGCCGAAGCGGTCATCAAAGACTGGATCGAAAACAACAGCGAGATCCTTCTCTGAAAAATCAAAAAAGACGGGAATTCCCGTCTTTCTTTTTTTGTTTTCCTTTTTATTCGGCTTTCGGGGTTTCCTCGACCGGCTTCGATTCGGCATCGACGACCTCGGGGCTTTCGACAGCGGCCGATTCGGCGATGATTTTGAGTCTCTGCTGGCGGCGGGCCTCACGTTCTTCGGAAAGATCGCTCTTTTTGGCGAAGAAGTTGAGGGTGATCAAAGTGATGACAACGCCGACGGCAAGGAGCAAGAATCCCAACCAGCGATAAGTCAAAAGACCGCCGGTTCCTTTCATGAGAGCCTGCTGGCTCTGAAGAAGGACGTTCTCGCTATAAAGGAGCGGCAGATAATCGGCGACGAATCCGAGGACGATGAAAGTGATGCCGGCGAGGCCGAACAAACCTTCAATGACGATCCAGGCGATCTCGCCTTTGGTTAATTTTCTCTTTGACTTCTCTTCCATGGGAATACCTCCGTGAAGGCATTAAGCCTTCGGCATGCCGGTGCGCGGGTCGATTTCGACGGGTTCGCCTTCGACTTCCTGCGGCTCTTCGGGAGCAGGTTCTTCTTTGGCGGGCTGTTCGCCGGCGCCGATGCGGTTGCCGTTGGCGCGGGCCTGTTCGACGAGCTCGTTGATGAGCGGGCCATAAGAATCGCGGAAGGACGGCTCAACGTCGCGGACGTATTCGCCGATCGCTTTCTGGGTTTCCGAGATTACTTCGGGGAACTGCTTGCCGGCGGGCAAATCGCGACGGCCGGTCATGTGCTCGACCAAAGTGACGACTTTGTCCTGAACGTTCATGTAGGCATTGTCGGTCAGACGGCTGCTGGCGCGGACCTGCATGATGAGTTTGATGATTTCGCCAAGGTCATTGCCGATGAATTTGCTGGCGGCGGTTTCGGCGCCATTGGCTTCGCGGCGGGCCTGGTTGTAATCGTTGAACAGTTTGATCATCTCGTTGGTGAGGGTCATGAAGGCGACCGCTCTATAGAGACGTTCTTCGGCGAGGTCGACTTCGGCGACGCGCTTGACGTCGAGGCCTTTGCTTTTGGCATCGTTGATGATGCCCTGAACCATCGATTCGACGTTCTCGTGGATGGGGATGACGCCTTTGAAGATGGCTAAGTGCTGGGCGTGGTCGACGCGGAGACCGTCGTTGGCGAGTTTGAGGATGGTGCTTTCCTCGCCATAAACCTCGGCGTACCAATCACGGATGAGGGTTTCGAGTTTCTGGCCGTTTTCGCCGGAGTTGTCCAAAATCGAACGAAGCGGGGTCTTCTCTTCGAGTTCGACGAGGATCGAACGCTTCTTTTCGTTGAAAAGAGCTTCTTCATATTTGTCCTTGGCTAAGGTGTACTCCAAGGTGTCGCGGACGACGACTTTGTAGTGAAGCAACGTGGTAATGACTTCGGAAATCTGATTCATTTTGTTACCTTCTTTCTTTCTTTGGGGTGTTTCTCCTCCAACGGGTAGACAACATGTTCCAAATCAAAGAATCTGCGGATGATGTGGGCGGCGTGGTTTCTGACCTCTTCCGTCGAATGGGCCATGCAATAGCTGTTCTCGGGGTAGGCCGCGAAGAGGGGAACGTCGTTCCCATCATCGCCGACAACGAGAACATTATCCCGACCTATCTTGGTGTAATCAAGATAAAACGATAATGCCGCCGCTTTCTGGGCGCCTTTTGGGGCGACTTCCACCGCCGGACCGTTCCAGCCGATCTCAACTTCGGGGTATTTCTCCCGGAGGCTGGCGACGAGGTTTTGGATCTTCTGCCGTTTTTTCTTTGAAAAACCAACGATGATCATCAACTTGTAGATCCGATCTTTGGCGAGTTCTTCTTCGTAGATTTTCGGACTCGAGGAATAGTGTTCCCTTTGCGGTCCGAGGAAGAAAGAGTAGCCATGATAGCAGAAGTTGGTCCAAGGGTTGGCGTGTTTGCGGTTATAGACCATGTTCCGGTCTTTCGAATAAAGAATGGCGACATGGCATTTGCCGCGGACATCATCGAGGATCGCTCTAGCGATGCCTGGCGCTAGGAAAGCTTCGTAAATCGGCTGCCCGTCACGATAGATGAGGGCCCCGGAATAGCAGATCGCATTGAGGGGCTCATGGAGAAAACGGGCCACTTTGTGAGAAAATTCGAGGCCGCGCGAAGTGACGAGGCATAGATGCCCGCCATCCGCGACGAAGCGGCGCGCGAACTTCGCGTTCTTATGGCCGACGACCGAAAACGGATGCCAAGGGTAGAGCAAGGTTCCGTCTAAGTCAGTTGCGATGAGCTTCGTAAGCGCCATAGGGGTATTATACGCGCGATTCGGACAAAAGAAAAAGCCCTGTGAACAGGGCTCATTCGATTGTGGTTTCCTCAGGCGATTTTGTTCTCCGCCTCGATGATGCCATAACCGCCTTCGACGCGCTTATAGACGACGGAGATACGATCGTCATCGCTGTCGAGATAGATGAAGAAGTCATGTTCAAGGGCTTCCATGCGGGTGATGGCCTCGTCAAGGGTCATCGGTTTGAGGTAGATCGATTTGGTGCGAACGACGGTATCATTCTCGGATTCGAATTCTTCGAGTTCTTCAAGGGCGAAGGACTCTCCAAGGGAGAGGTCTTTGTTTTTGCTGCGATTCATGCGCGTTTTGAGGCGGCGCATCTGGTCCTCGAGTTTGTCGATGGCGAAGTCGAAGGCAGCGTAGAGATCGTTGTTGCGCACTTCGGTGCGGAGATCCATTTGCTTGGTGAAGATGGTCACCTCGACCTTGGCCCCCACTTTATAGGCGCTGACGACCGCGCGGCACAAAACTTCATCATCGTGGACAAGGTATTTGTCGAGCCGGTCCATTTTCGAAATGAGCGCAGCCTTAATCGACTCCGTCACTTCGATGTTCTTGCCAATGATTTGATATTTCATGGCGAACCTCCTATGTATGTTGTTGATCTTATTGTATACCAATAAGACAAAATGTGAAAGATATGCGCCGATCAGAGGCCAAGGAACGAACGGATTGCCTCGACTTTATCGAGTTTTTCCCACGGCAGATTCAAATCGGGACGACCGAAACAACCGTAGTTGCAAGTGTCGGCATAACGGAAGCACGGATGCTTCAGATCGAAGGCGGCGATGATCGCACCGGGGCGGGCATCAAAGATAGCCCGGACCGCCTCAAGGATGCGCTCGCGAGATACTTTCTCGGTGCCGAAACCATCGACGGCGATCGAGATTGGTTCGGCGATGCCGATACCGTAGGAAAGTTGGACTTCAATCCGCTTGGCGACACCGGCGGCAACGAGGTTCTTGGCGATATAACGGGCATAGTAAGAAGCGCTGCGGTCGACCTTGGAAGGATCTTTGCCGGAGAAGGCGCCGCCGCCATGGCGGGAAGCGCCGCCATAGGTGTCGACAATGAGTTTGCGGCCTGTAAGGCCGGTATCACCGGCAGGACCACCGATCACGAAACGTCCCGTCGGGTTGACGATCGGGCGGAAATCGGTATTGAGACCGAAGCTTTTCGCCACCGGTTTCATGACAGTTTCAATCACATTCGCGCGGAATTGTTCGAAATCAATGTCATCGTCGTGCTGGACCGACATGAGAATCGTGTCGATGCGCGGAGTCGCTTCGGTGTAGTCGATGGTGACCTGGCTCTTCATATCCGGACGGGAGCTCTTCAGTTTGCCTTCCTTGCGGAGGTTGGTCGCCGTACGGACCAATTTATGGGCGATGGAAATCGGCAAAGGCATGTAGCCTTCCGATTCATCGGTGGCATAACCGAACATGATGCCCTGGTCGCCGGCGCCCTGAGCGAGAGGATCGCCATGGTCGACGCCCATCGCGATATCAGGCGATTGGGTATGGACTTTGACCAAGATTTCGCAGTCGTCGGCGCCGATGCCTAACGCGGGATCGGTGTAACCGATTCTCCGCAAAGTGGCGCGGGCCACCGCTTCATAATCGACTTTGGCGGTCGAAGTAATTTCCCCGCCGATCATGATGAAACCTTCGGTGGCGAAAACCTCGCAGGCGACGCGGCTTTCGGGGTCGGCCGCTAAGCAAGCATCCAAAATCGAATCGGCGATCTGATCGCAGACTTTGTCCGGATGTCCTTCGGACACCGATTCGCTGGTGAACAAGATTCTTTCTGGCATAAGGGTTTCCTCCTTTAGATACAAAATGGCCTCCCACTCAGCGGGAGGCTCTCCTAATGGAGTTTTCCCATCAAACGTCGTTCCGGAAGTGGGTTCCGGCTAAGAGCAAGCACTTACTCACTTCTGAGAGTTGCTAGCGTCCTTTTTCAGCTCTTTTTGAACGCTTCTTGACGTTTGACCATTTCGTCGTGCGACTATTCTAGGTTATTCGTCACTCCGATTCAAGGGGATCCTTTGGATCGGCTTCCTCTTGAATGGGTTCGGCCGCCTTCTTTTTGTCGGGGCGGGGAAGGCCGGCGGGGATATATCCGCCTTTCTTCAATACCCTCGTTACCGGCAGCAATATCGTGGCGCAGATGGCGCTGGATAACATTCCGACCGCGAAGCGGATGATCGTTTCGACAAGCACATAAGTGATCGGATAGCCGATGATGATGGCGTCCAAGTACATGACGAGGGTGTTGCTCGCGGTCACGAATAACGCGGCCACAATCGCCCCGACATAGTACCAAACGATATGGTTATAAAGGACATCGCCTTTCTTCTTGAAAGGCAAATGGAATAACCAAAGGACGACGACGCGAAGCATCGGGGGGATGACCCAAAGGAACGTCGTCGGGGTGAACCCGTAGTTGATCATCTGTCCGATGAACTCGCCGATGAAGGCCACCGCTAAGCCATCGGGCAAGCCGAGACAAAGGGTGACGAACATGATCGGCAGGGCGCCAAAAGAGATGCGGATGTCGCCGATGCGGATCGTGATGAAAATGAGGGCGATGTAGATCGCGGCCATCATCCCATCCAAACAAATGCGGCGAACCATAGATTTTTGCATCGATTTAGTATAACTACACCGCCGGTTCTTTTCCTTAATAACTTGAAGCATCCTTTGGATAATTGACGAAAAGAAAACGCCGGTTTCCCGACGTTCTTTTTGTTTTATTCCCCAGCCTTGATGGCTTTGAGAGCCTTCGCTAATTGATCGGGGCAGGAGGTATCGCGGGTCCGGCTTCCGGGGCAACGGATGCCTTCGAGCAAGGAGATGAGCTCATCCAAGGTGTGTCCTTCAGACAAGCGGCCGACGCCCTGGGTGTTGCCCGAGCAGCCGCCGACGAAGGTCACCTTTTTCACGATATCGCCGTCATAAACGACTTCGATTTGGCGGGAGCAAACGTTCTGCGGGGTGTAGCGGAATGTCTTTTCCATAATTAGCGGACGATGGTGCCGTAGACGTCACCGCTGCAAGCGGCGGCATTGCTTTCGTCGGTGTCGATGTGCATGGCAAGAGCATAGCTCTTCGAAACGCGGACCACGGTGTCGCCGAAGCTGGTGTCGCGGCCGAAGCCGGAGACGAGAACTTTGACGATTTCGCCGTTTTTGACGCCGAAGCGTTCGGCATCTTCCGGAGTCATATGGATATGACGTTTGGCGGCGATGCAGCCTTCCTGGAGGTCGATGCGGCGGCCGTTTTCCGGATTGACGAGGGCGATCGGGGCCGAGCCGGCCAGATCACCGCTTTCGCGGATCGGGGCTTTGACGCCGAGGCTTCTGGCATCGGTCAAGCTGATTTCGATCTGATCGGCGGAACGGAACGGGCCAAGGATCGAGACGCCTTTGATGACTTTTTCTTTGCCGGTTTTCGGATTGACCGGACCGACGATGTCGAGGCGGATGTCAGAGACAAACTGTCCCGGCTGGGAAAGATTTTTGCGGGCATGGAGCTCGGCGTGGGCGCCCTGCGGGACGTCCATGAGGTAATCGAGCGAATCCTGCGTGATATGAATGTGGCGAGCGCTGGTCTCCACAATGAATTTGAGTTCTTCCATTTATGGTTCTCCTAATGACCCGTCAATTATAGTCCCGAAGGAAAGACTGGACAACGAAACGTTGTTTTTTCTTCCCATTCGCGCCCGAAAAAAATAAACTTTCCGTGTGGAAGAAAAGAAGCCAGAAGAAATCTTAGAAGAAAGCGAGACGATTGACGTCGAAGAAAGCGATGAGGAACTGGTCGAGAAAGTCACGACCGAGGAACTCAGAGAGGCGATCGTCAAACGCGACAGAGACGCGCTGCGCCGTATTTTCGAAACGGTCCATGACGTCGATATCGCCGAGGCTTGCGAAAATCTGGACATCAAAGAATTAATCACTTTGTTCCGCGGCCTCAACAGCGCGATGACCGCTCCGCTTTTCGATAATTTGTCTCAAGACAAAAAGGAAGAGCTCATCAACGCGATGACCGATAAGGAACTCGTCAATCTCATCAACGAGCAATACGCCGACGACCTTGCCGATACGGTCGGCGACATGCCCGCCAATTTGGCCAATCGTGTTCTTCGCGTCGCCAGCAAAGACATCCGCAAAGACTTGAACATCTTGCTCAAATACAAAGAGGACACCGCCGGGGCCATCATGACCACCGAGTTCCTCGAATTCCGCGAGAATGAAACCGTCAAGAAGACGATCGAGAAGATCCGTTCCGTCGGCCGCGATGCCGAAACCATTTATACCATCTTCGTCCGCGACAGCCAGCGCGAGTTCGTCGGCACCGTCGACTTGGACGACCTCATCTTCGCCGAAGAAGACCAGAAACTGAACGATATCATGAATCGCGACGCGCCGAGCTGCTACGCCTCGACCGATAAAGAAGAAGTTGCCAACATGTTCCGCCGTTACGACCTCAACGCCTTGGCCGTCCTCAATGACGATAACTGCCTGATCGGTATCGTCACCGTCGACGACGCGGTCGATGTCTTGACCGAAGAGGCCACCGAGGACTTGGAAGCGATGAACGCCGTCGCGCCTTTGGAAGATGGCTATCTCGAGACTTCCTCTTGGAAGATGGCCCGCAAGTGCGTTCCGTGGATTATCATCCTTTTGATTCTCGGAACTTTCTCTTCCATGGTCCTTTCCATCTTCCAGGATCAGCTTGCCGTTTTGCCGATTTTGGCCGCCTTTGTGCCGGTTCTCATGGATACGGGCGGCAACGCCGGCGGTCAGACGATCGCCGTCATGATCCGTGGCTTGGCCCTCAAAGAGTTCGGCCCGAAACAATTCTGGAAGATCGTCGGCAAAGAGATTCGTTCAGCTTTGCTGATTTCCGCCTTCATCTCGTTATTCGCGTTCGCGTGGTTCACCATCGAGCAATATACGGGCATCGTCCATAACACCGAAGCCGACAAGGCCATCGGGGAAACCTTCGCCACCGTCTGGACGGGCGGGGTGTGGAATTGGGCCTTCGCCATGCCGGTCCTCAAAGTGTCCGCGATCGTCGCCGGAACTTTGTTCATCACCACCGTCGTTTCCAAGATGGTCGCCGTCTGCTTGCCGTTCCTCGCCGTCGTCATCAAGAAAGACCCGGCCATCGTCTCGCAGCCGATCCTCACCACCGTCATCGACGTCACCAGCTTGCTCATCTTCTTCGGGGTCGCCGAACTGCTGATCTTGCGATTCTTGTAAGAAACACCCGACCGCCGCTCGGCGGTTTTTTATTTTTCGTTTGCGCTCACTACGTGTCATGCCTATAATAGGGAACGCTGCAGGAGTGGCGGAAATGGTAGACGCGTACGTTTGAGGGGCGTATGGGGCAACCCGTGCCAGTTCAATTCTGGTCTCCCGCACCAAGCGAAAAATGAAGGCGATTCGTAGGAACCGCCTTTTTTCTTTCTCTACCATTTATGGTATCCTACTGGGGTATGGCGCTCCTCGAAGTCAAAAATCTCCGTTATAACTACAGCGACAAGGAACTGTACCGCGACGTGTCTTTCAAGATCAATCCGGGCGAGCATTGCGTCCTCGTCGGGCGCAATGGCAGCGGCAAGACGACCTTGCTCAATCTTTTGATTGGCGAATTGCATCCCGATGCCGGAGAAATCGACTGGGAGCCCAATGTCACCTATAGCTTCTTGGATCAGCATCTCAAGGTCCGCCAGGACGTTCCTGTTTTGGAATATCTCTACGGCGTTTATCAGGATCTGTATCGAAAAGAGAAGGAAATGGAGTCCCTCTACGAGAAAGCCGCGTCCGATATGGATAACTACGAACGTTACCTGGCCGCGGCCGAACGCCTCCAAGATGAACTGAAAGAAAAAGGTTTCTACGCCCTGCAAGAGAAAGTCGGAAGACTGACCGACGGTCTCGGAATGACCGCCGAATTGCTCGCCAAACCTTTAAGCAAATTGTCCTCCGGCCAACGCGAAAAAGCCTATTTGGCAAAGATGCTTCTCGAAGAGAAAAGTGTTCTTCTCATGGACGAGCCCACCAACTTTTTGGATGCCCATCAGGTCGATTGGCTTGCCAATTATCTGACCACCTATCCGAAAGCTTTCCTTGTGGTCAGCCACGACCAGGCCTTCTGCGAGCGGATCGCTACCGTCGTCTTCATTTTGGCCAATCAGATGATCACCCGCTATCCGGGATCCTATGCCCATTTCAAAGAGCAGTATGCGGTCGATATGGAGCAATATGAAAAGAACTACAATGCCCAGCAGCGTTATATCAAGAAGGAAGAGACCTTCATCGCCAAGCATATTGTCCGCGCCACCTCCGCCAAAGCGGCCAAATCGCGCCGGGCGAGACTGGCTCACTTGGAACGTTTGGAACCGCCGGCCCGCGACACCGGGAACGTCCATTTCTCTTTCCCATTCACCCACGATGTCGGCGAATTGCCACTGAAAGTGGAAGAACTCGAAATCGGTTATGAGGAGCCTTTGCTCGAACCGATCAGTTTTGTACTAAAACGCGGCGAGAAAATCGCCATCCTCGGCCAAAACGGGGTCGGCAAAACGACCTTTGTCAAAACCATTCTCCGTTTGATTCCCTCTCTTGGCGGATCATTCGAATTCCTGCCCGGCACCGAAGTCAATTACTTCAGCCAGGACGAATCTTTGAATCCGAACGCCACCCCGTTCGATCTGATGCGGCTTGCCTATCCGGGTTTGAATAACACCGAAGTCCGCACCGTTTTAGGCAACGTCGGCATCCGCCAAGAACTCGCGTTGCGGAAAATCTCCGAACTCTCCGGCGGCGAAGTCACCAAGACCCGTTTCGCTTTAATGGGACGGAAGAAAAGCAACTTCCTCGTCTTAGACGAGCCGACCAACCATCTCGATCAAAAAGCCAAGGACGCTTTATTCAAAGCGATCCATGAATTCCCGGGCGCCGTCATTCTCATCAGCCACGAAAAAGACTTCTACGACGGCCTCGTGGATTACGAATTATATTTCTAGACCAAACGTTTCCGTTCGCGGAATCCGAGGGAGAACGGCCACCGCCAAATCGGATGGCGGCGCCAATATTCATAACCGATCAACTCACGATTATATAAAGCAGCGATGCGGCGATAATTCGCCACAAGGTCCTCTAATCTGGCAAAAATGGCTTCGTTTTCATTGCGTTGCGCCGACGACAAACCTTTTCCTTCGAAGGACTCGATGCGACGCAATAAGGACATGATGCTTTCCTGAAGCGATTTGACTTTCGCCTCATCGCGGAGGATTCCGGCGATCGGGGCGAGACTCGAAATGGCCAAAGCATCGCTTTCCTCTCCGAGGAATCCGGCTTCCCGGTAAGTGACGACGAGAACATCAAGGGCGGACCGTTCCTCGCTCAAAATGGCCGATAACGCAATCAGTCGCATCTTGAGGGCGCGACGGAAATGGAAGATGCGGAACACGGAAAAAAGGCAGATCAGGAGATAGGTCCCGAAGATGGAAGCGAAGACGATAACCACGATGAGCCAAGGTTCCATAACTGATATATTTTACCACTCCTCGAGTATGGGTCCAAAGCGTAGGCGATAAAATTAATGCGAATATCTTCGGTATTCGCTATAATTTCGGTATGGGAAAACCGATTGTTGGAATTTTATATGACTTCGACAGCACGCTGGCGAAGCAAGACATGCAGAATTTCGGCTTCATCCCCGAAATGGGAATGACTCCGGCCGAATTCTGGAAAGCCACCACCGAGTTCGCGGAAAAGACCGGGGTGGAACGCACTTTGAGCTACCTCTACGTCATGAAGACGATGGCGGAAGCCCAAGGCAAGAAAATGACCGCCGCTTGGCTCAAAGAGTTCGGCAAGAACATCGAGTTCTGGCCGGGCGTTCTTGACTGGTTCGCTCGCATCAACGCCTACGGCGCCAAATTCGGCATCAAAGTCGAACACTATCTCATCAGCTCCGGCAACAAGGAAATCGTTTCCGGCTGCGCCATCGCCAAAGAGTTCCGGAAGCTCTATGCTTGCGAATATCTCTACGATGAGAAAACCAAAGAAGCCATCTGGCCGAAGCAAGTCATCAACTACACCCAGAAGACGCAGTACTTCTACCGCATCTCCAAAGGGGTGTATGACACCAAGGATGACGAAGGGGTCAATACCCACGTCCCAGAGCACCGCATCCCCTATAGCAATATCATCTATATCGGCGATGGGATGACCGACATCCCGGCGATGATCATCGCCAAGTCCAATGGCGGCAAATCGATCGCCGTCTATCCGAAGGGCGAAGAGCACAAAGTTGAAACTTTGGTCCGCGACGGCCGCGTCAACTACGTCTGCCCTGCCGACTACCGCGAAGACAAGGCCCTCGATAAGGTCATCAAACTCATCATCCAGGGCGTTGCCATCAACGACGAGTTAGGCAAGCGCGAAAATAAAGACATTCCGACGGATTGATAATCCGCTCCGCCTCTTTCTATGTTACAATCTAGCCATGCAGAACCGCTGCGTGGCTATTTTGTTGATGGGGGGTTCCGGAGAGCGATTCGACTCCCCGATCCCGAAACAGTTCGCCTTACTGGACGAGAAGCCTCTTTTCCTTCATGCCGCCGAGGTGCTTTCCGCCGCGATTGACGAAGTCATTTATGTCGTCCGCGAAGAGGATAAGGCTTTGGTCCGGAAAACGTTGGCCGCCCATGATCTCCTTCGCCCGGACACCGCGTTCGTCTTCGGCGGCGCGACCCGCCAGGAAAGCGTCAAGAATGCCGTTCTTTCTTTGAAAGAACGCGATCCGGACACCATCGTCGTGATCCATGACGCCAGCCGGCCTTGGGTGCTTATGGAAGATGTCGAAAAGACGGTGAAGGCGGCATCCGAGAAAGGAGCCGCCATCCTCGCCATCCCCACCGCCGATTCCATCTGTGTCTCGGAGGACGGCAAGGAAGCGAACCGTTATCTCGATCGGAAGACGATTTATCGCGTGCAGACTCCTCAAGCTTTCCGTCTCGGTCTCCTTTTGGACGCGGAGAAGAAAGCGAAGAAGGATTACACCGATGAAGGGTCCCTCGTTTTGGACGCCATGGGAATCGCGCCCGCCATCGTCGAAGGCCGTCCCGAAAATCGCAAAATCACCACCAAAGCGGACTTACTAGGAGAATAACCATGAACGAAAAAATCGGAGATATCCTCGTTGGTACCGTCGTCCGCCTCTACCCCCGCTATGCCATCTTGCTTTTCGATGGTGGCAAAACCGGATTGCTCCATATCAGCGAGTTATCGAATAATTACATCCGCAATTTCACCGCCCTCGTTCAAGTTGGGAATATTTACAAAGTAAAAGTCATCGACATCGATGAGGAAAATGACTCGATGCGCGTTTCGGTCAAACAGTTGACCGATGCTGAACGCCACCGCAATCTCCCCAAGGAGCACATCGGGGAAGACGAAGTGGATTTCAGCGCGCTTCAAACCCACCTCAGCGAATGGATCAACGATGAGAATCAGGAAGTCAATATGGAAGGAATCAAACTCGATTTGGGACACTTAGTCACCAAGATCGACATCGCCTCTTATCAGGAGAAGGTCAATGAGATCCACAAGATGATCCACGAAGGCACCGGACTCGGATCCGATTTCCTCGGTTGGGTCGACTGGCCGGAGAACTACGACCAGGAAGAGTTCGCCCGCATCCAAGAGGATGCCAAGTATGTTCGTGAGCATTTCGATGTTCTCGTCGTCTGCGGCATCGGCGGTTCCTACCTCGGCGCCCGCGCGGCCATCGAAGCCATCCGCGGCCTCGGTCCGGCCAAGAAACCGGAAATCCTCTATCTCGGCCAGACTTTGGATCCCGATTACATCGCCGACACGATCGACTATCTGAAAACCAAACACTTCGCCGTCAACGTCATTTCCAAATCCGGCACCACGACCGAAACCTCCGTCGCCTTCCGTTTGCTCAAAGATTTGCTTGAAAAGCAACTCGGCAAAGAAGGCGCCCGCAAAGCCATCTACGCCACTACTGACAAAGAGAATGGCGCCTTGCTCACTTTGGCCAAGAAAGAAGGTTATGCCCGCTATGTGCTCCCCGCCAACATCGGCGGCCGCTTCAGCGTCCTCACCGCGGTTGGTCTCTTCCCGATCGCCGTCGCCGGCATCGACATCGTTTCGATGCTGAATGGCGCCGCGGATGCCCGTCATGATTTCAGTGAGCCGAGCCTTGAGAAGAACGCCGCTTACCGCTATGCGGTAGTCCGTCATCACCTCTATGAAAAAGAAGGCAAGACGGCCGAATTCCTCGTCACCTATGCCCCGAGCCAAGTCCAACTCGGCGAATGGTGGAAACAGCTCTTCGGCGAAAGCGAAGGCAAAGACGGAAAGGGACTATTGCCCGCCTCGGTTACCTTCACCACCGATCTCCACTCGATGGGCCAATTCATCCAAGATGGCAAGAAGACGTTCTTCGAGACGACGATCCGCGTCAACAAGAGCCGTCGCCTGCTCACCGTCGGCAAGGACGAAGAAAATCTTGATGGTTTGAACTTCTTGGCTGGCAAAGACCTCTCAGAGATCCAGCAGAAAGCCTTTGAGGGCACCGTCGAAGCCCACACCGTCACCGGTAGGAACGACAACCTCATCCTCGAAGTCGAGGAGATGGATGGCTACCATCTCGGTTATCTCTTCTACTTCTTCATGAAAGCCTGCGCGATGTCCGCGTACCTCAATGGGGTGAACCCCTTCAATCAGCCCGGCGTGGAAGTGTACAAAAAGAACATGTTCCACCTTTTAGGGAAACCGGGGTATTGAGAGAAATAAAAAGGCGCCACTTGGCGTCTTTTTTTATTGGAGGTGGTGCCCGGGATCGGACTCGAACCGATACGGATTACTCATCCGGAGGATTTTAAGTCCTCTGCGTCTACCATTCCGCCACCTGGGCCTTTTAATAAAATGGTCTCCCGTGACAGGCTCGAACTGTCGACCCCTTGATTAAAAGTCAAGTGCTCTACCACTGAGCTAACGGGAGATGATGTGGCTGGGGTGACTGGGATCGAACCAGTGCATGACAGAGTCAAAGTCTGTTGCCTTACCCCTTGGCTACACCCCAAGAAAAATGGTGGGTGAAGATGGATTTGAACCACCGAACCCTGAGGAGCTGATTTACAGTCAGCCGCGTTTGGCCACTTCGCTATTCACCCACACTATGTCGTTCGCACACTTGGGAACAAGATGGTGGATGCTGTAGGTTTCGAACCTACGACCCCCGCCTTGTAAGGGCGATGCTCTCCCGCTGAGCTAAGCATCCGCAGGGCATACCCTCCAAATGTGCCCAAATAATATACCATTGCGAAAAATAGCCGTCAATGCGCGATTACGCACATGAGGACGACTTTTGAAGACAACGATTCTAGATGGTGCCGCGGAATCGGCGGGCATGCTCTACCGCCTCTTCGATCCGCCTTTCATCAAACCCGAATTCCGCGTATCCGGCTAAGACCGTGGATAGATAACCGATGGTTGGGCCTTGGATGGGGAAACCGTCGTTCATGATATAAACCATCGCTTCGATTTCTTTCTTTTTCCCATCGTCTTTCTCCATCAGGACGCGCATCGTCTCTTTGCGGTAAAAATCGGGGTAGGCCTCATAAAAATCGAGATGTTCCTCGTCTTCGGGAGCAAGAGAAAAGACCCCCACAGGAACCGAGAATCCGGAAGCTGGCTCGATCGTCAGATAGGTACGGCGAAAGAGGAGGCGATAATCGGCGATCACCGCTCGCCCGATCCGTTTGGCGGTTGGGCAGCGTTCTTTCATCTGCTCCAAGTTGAGGTTGCTGCCATATGCTAAGTAATAACGGGTCCGATGATTCATGAACGCACCTCCTTCATTATTCTAATGATATCAACAGTCATGTCCTATTTTTGTCCCATTTCGTCATGAGGTTTTCGACGCTAGAACGCTGGTCATCTTCGATGGAAAGTCTTATATTAAAAGCAGATGTTTTCATTGCGTGAAGAAAGGAGAGACGCCATATGAAATTCTTTTTGGATTCCGCCAAACTCAATGAGATCGATAAGGCCTACCGCTGCTACGGCATCGACGGGGTCACCACCAATCCCAAACACATCATGTTGTCGGGAAAACCATTCTTGACGGCCATCACCGACATCGCCAACTGGATCAAAGAAAACAAGCTTGAAGGCATGGAACGCTTCCCGGTGTCCGTGGAGATCAATCCCCATCTCGAAAAAGCCGAGGACATGATCGAGCAGGGCAAGAAGATTGCCGCCATTTCGCCGAACTTTGTCATAAAAATCCCCTGCAACCTCGAAGGTTTGAAAGCGGCCAAAGCCCTCGAAGAAGAAGGCATCCGCACCAACGTCACCTTGGTCTTCTCGCCGAGCCAGGCCATCCAACCCGGCCGCATCGGAGCCAAATTCGTCTCGCCGTTCATCGGCTGGAAGGAGAGCAATGGGGAGGACGCTTGCGCGTACATGGCCCAAATCGTCAACATCTATCGCGAGAAGGGCTATAAGACCGAAATCATCGCTGCCGCGATCCGCAACGGCAAACAAATCGCTGACATGGCCGAACTCGGCGTCGATATCGTCACATGTGGCCTTGCGGTGTACGAAGATGCCTTTACTCACCCCTACACAGACCTTGGTCTCAGCCGTTTCCAAAACGCTTGGGATAACACCGAGGGGAACTGAGGCGAAAAAAGTTGGGCAAACCGATAATTTCGCATTTATTTTCAAAAATAAATCGCGTATATTTTGGGTAGATATTGGAGGAATATTATGGATTCGTATATCAAGTGGATGGAAGGCCTTCCCAAATGGTTGAAAGTGGTTTTCTGCTTCTTCATCCTTGACTGGTTCTGGGCCATCTGGCGTATCTGCAAGGGCGTCAAAGCCAACAGCGCGATCCAAGTCATCCTCGCCATCCTTTGGATCTTCTTCGGTGGCGTCATTCTCTGGATCTTGGACCTCATCTGCATCATCGTCAGAGATTACCCCTTCTGGTGGAAATAACCGACAAACCAACGAACCCCCGCCCATGTGGCGGGGTTTTTCGTTGAATGGCATCTTTGGCTTATGCCAAAATAAAAGATGAGGTATCCATTATGAAACACAGTGTCTATTTCGAAGCGTTGAAGCCTTATTTGGAGCAGATGAAACGGGTCGGCTCGATGGTTGGGGTCCTTTATTATGACCTCGCGACCCAAGCCCCCGAGAAGGCAATCGGCCCCCAAAGCGAGATCATCAATTTCTACGGCTCCCAGTTGGCCGCCATCTCCCAGCAAGTCGCTTACAAGACCTTGGTCAAGAATGGCCTCAAAGACCCGAATGCCAGCCCGCAGGAAAAGCGGTTATTCGAATCCTTATCCCGCGAGATTCTCCTTATGGAGAAAATCCCTTTAAGCGAATACACCGCCGCCCATAACGCCTTCTCGAAATCGAACGAGATGTGGCGCCTCTACCGGCCGAAGAACGACTTCGCTTCCTGGCTTCCCTACTGGGAAGAAGCGGTTGCTTATTCCCGCAAGCTCGCCAAGGCGAGAATGGATCATCTCACCAAGACGCCATACGATGCCTTATTGGATTTATATGAACCTGGCAACACCAGCGATTATCTCGACGAATTATTCGCCCCGCTCAAGAAAGCGATCTCCGGATTATTGCCGCAGGTGATCTCCCGTCAGAAAGCCCGCGTCCTTCCGCCGATCAAGTCTTATCCGAAAGAGAAGCAGGCCGCTCTATCGAAGGCTTTGCTAGAAACCATCCATTACGATATGAAGGGCGGAGCCCTTGCCGAAAGCGCCCACCCCTTCTCCATCGATATCTCCGAGTTCGATGCCCGTTTGACCACCCGTTATAGCGAAGAAGATTGGCGGTCTAACTTATTCACCATCCTCCACGAAGGGGGCCACTGCCTCGAATTCCAAAACAAAGGCCCGGAGATGTATGAATACTATCTCGAGTCCGAAGCCACTTCCGCCATCTGCGAGACCCACAGCCGTTTCTATGAGAACCTCATTGGGCGCAGCATGGAATTCGCGCCCGTGTTAAAAGGTCTATGCGCGAAGCATCTCGATCCGGCTTTCGATTACATGTCGGACCAGGATTTCTACGATTTGCTCAACGAAGTGACGCCGGGGCTCATCCGTTGTGATGCCGACGAACTCACTTATACCTTGCACATCATCATCCGTTATGAAATCGAGCGCGACCTCATCAACGGGGTCATCGAATGCAAAGACGTCCCCGCCATCTGGAATGAAAAATACAAAGCCTATCTCGGCGTCGATGTCCCGAGCGATAAGGACGGCTGCATGCAGGACGTCCACTGGACCGAT